>NZ_BAAASZ010000018.1:0-105846 GCF_039533145.1 Streptomyces macrosporus | reverse complement strand
ACCAGTCGCTCCACGATCGTCACGCCCGCAGACTACCGACCACCCCAAATGAGATGGCCTGTAAGAAGACCAGCCCCACGATCCCGGCGACCACCGTAAGGGCAGTGCCGGCGATTTCAAGCTTCCTGTGCTGCCTGGACCAGAAGCCTCGCTCATGCTGCTGCTCCTCATCCCGGTCCGCCGCCGGATCAGCCCCACCCGCCGATGGCGTAGAACGCTGGTCGCCACCGTCGACGGTCTGGGCACGTGACTGCGACGGCACAGGGCCGGCATTTGTCGCTTCTCCTGAGGGCGGGCACCGCTCCCCGTCACGTAAACCGTCCGTCTCGTCAGAGCTCATGGCTGTCACCTCCCCGTCCTCACCGTCGTCTACCCCCACGGAGACGACGGCCAAGTGAGCGTTTGATTCTCGGTCGTCCATTTGGTTTGTGGTTCAGGTGCCGCGCCGGTTCGGGGCGGCTTCGCCGGTGAGGCGGCGGCTCATGAGGTCGATCACCGCGAGGTGGATCATGGCTTCGGAGCGGTGCGGGAGGGTCTCGTCGTCGCGGGCCAGACGGCGGTGGTGCGTCAGCCGGCGGGGCCTGTGGGAGAACCTCGTGAGCGACGCTCGGTATCTACATCGGACCGCCTCTCACGAGGCGATCAAGCGCTGCCCGGCCTGCGGGACCCCATGTCGGCTCGCCACCGGGAAGGCCCCGATCCCCGTTCTGGCCCACGAGCATGAGGAACAGACTTTTTCAGAGCAGCCGGCCCGCGAGCGCGTCGGATCGTCGCCTCGTCCGCATGCGCATACACGTCGAAGAACCGTGAGGCGGCGCCCGCGGGAAGAACCACCCATGCGGCCGCGAGGTCCCAGGCTGGGTCACCGGCGAGCATGTCACCAAAGTCGATCACACCCGAGAACGTCCCGTCCGAGACGACGACGTTTGCGGGATGAAGGTCACCGTGCACCCAAACCGGCGGGCCCTCCCACTCGGGCGCCGCAACGGCGTCATCCCAGACGGCCCGGACCTCGTCGGCAATGTCGCCAGGTGCAACGGCTTGAAAGAAATGGTCGAAGCCCTCGGTGCGCTTCTTGGGGTGAGCGCCGCGGTCCGAACTGATCGACGCCTCGGCGGGCGCCTCCATATGCAGCGCCCTGAGGAAGCCCGCCGGCGTGTCAGCCGCGTGGTCGTCGCGGCTGATGGAGGTGGAGTCCAGTGGCTCGCCGGGGACCCACATCACGGCGGTCCAGGGTTTCGGGAAGCGCGCGGACGGTTCACCGGTCCGCACAGGGCTCGGGGCCGGGAGCGGCAAGCGCGGGGGCAGGACAGGGAGCCACCGGCACTCCTTGCGCTGGAGATCCGGAGCACGTTCTGTAGGTGGCATGCGCACGGCCGACTCGTCCTCAAGACGCCACTGCTGGTTGTCCCATCCGCCCGCTACTTCGCGGATGGCCGGCCCTGCAAGGTCCGGATACTGCTCCCTCAGCAGGTCACAGATCAAGTCTGCGGTGATCTCGATCTCGGCTTCGGTCATGCGAAGTCACAGTACCGGGGCAGGAGGAGCCGCCGAGGGCATCCGCTTCAACCCCGTCGCCGGACGGCGAGTTCGCGCTGGGCAACATGCCGGGCGACCGCATCGACACCGGGACGGGCGTACCGCTCCAGGGAGCGGACGGAGGCGTGCCGGGACCGTGCAAGCAGCGTCGGGGGAGGTGCCGTCCTCGGCGTCGTGGGTGGGAGCGCTGTGGCGGAGCCGGTGGAGTGTCCAGCCGTCCAGATTCTCGATGTCCTCGGGCGAGGCGAGCGGGTTGGCCGGCAACCGGGTGTTCTCCTCGAAGATCTCCTCCGCCCGCCGGCAGGAGAGCCGGGCCCGGCCGGTCTCCGGGCAGACGTCCAGCGCCGGCGTGCCGGCCGGAGCCCTGCGACCAGTAATTGATCATTTCAGAACAAGCTTGGTGAAGGGCTTGGTTGTGGGCTGAGCCGACGGCAGACTTCTGCGGGCGTCGAATGATCTTGTGCCTGGTGGCCTGTGGGACCGCGTGGCCCCATTGCTCCCTCCTCGCCCGCCATGGCGTCGCCGGTATCCGGGTCGGCTGCCGGTGGACGACCGGACCGCCCTGCGCAGGATCGTCTACGCGCTGTGCAAGGGATCGTCTACGCGCTGTGCAAGGGCGTGAGCCGGGCCGACGCGCCCACGGAGCGGATCGGCCGCAGCGAGGTGACAGTCCGGCGGCGGCCGCGGGAGGGGACCGAGGCCGGAGTCCGGCCACCTCCGCACGAGATCCTGCCGGCCGAACCGCGCAAGGCGGGACTGCCGGACATGGACGACGCGGCGCTCGACGGCTCACACGTGCGGGCCCTGCCGCCCCGTCTCGGCCGACCGGCACCGGAGGCGGGGCAGGCGAGAGCCGTGTCTAGTCCCACATCAGGCGACGTTCGCCCTGTCGACGCCTTGGAAGAGGGCGGGGATCGGCGGTGTGACGGTTTCCGGATTCGTGGAACCGAGCACGAAGCCCGGTTCTCGGGTCGGAAAGCTCAGACGCGGAAGAAAATCGGTGTCGGCCGTGCCGGGACCTGACAGGATCCCCGCATGGAGATCCGTCGCATCACTCGGGTCGAGGCTGTCCAGGACGCCGGGCATCTCTTCGACATGTCCCCTCTGCCGGAGGAGATCGGGAAGTTTTTGGCGGACGAGCGCCACCACCTCCTGATCGCCTATGTCGATGGCGTCCCGGCAGGGATGGTCACCGGCGTGGAGATGACACACCCGGACAAGGGCACCGAGATGTTCCTGTACGAACTGGGCGTGGACGAGTCGTTCCGCGGACACGGTATTGGCCGGGCCCTGGCGTCGGCGCTTGCCGACCTGGCGCGCGAACGGAACTGCTACGGCATGTGGGTGATCACGGACGAGGACAACGCGGCGGCACGGGCGACTTACCACCGTGCCGGAGGCGTCCCGGAAGAGAAGCACGTGGTGTTCGTCTGGACCTTCGACCAGGGATAGATCCACAGAGTGGAGCGGCCTGCTGCGCAAGACGGTTGCGATGCGCGCTTCCCCGGTCCCGCACCGAGCCCGTAGTCCCGCCAGGCTGTTGCGGGTGGCAGAACGAGTACGCGTCCGCGAGATCGAGGACGATGAGGGAAGACGGCGGCTGCGGATCATCCGCCGGGGCAGTGGGTCGGTGGCGACCTGGCGACGGGCCCAGCTGGTGCTGCTGTCCACGCAGGGCATGCCCGCGACGAAGATCGCCGAGGTGGCTATGTCCATGAGAGCGGACAGCAGATGTTCACCACTTCGGGAGGCACTGCGGTCTGGCACTGCTCGATTGCGGCAGCACGGTCACTGGACAGGTCGCAGGATGGGCGTCGGCGCCTTCTGTCGGCCGGCTAGGTCCTGTCCGACAAATGATCTTGACGGGGTTCGCGGAGCCGGAAGATGAGTGACGCGAGGTGGAGTCCGGCCCGATAGCGGGCGGCCGGTTTGTCGAAGCGGGTCGTGACCGCCCGGAACTGCTCGAGCCGGCTGAAGCAGCGTTCGACGATGTTGCGGGCCTTGTGGAACTCACGGTCGAAGGCCGGTGGTCTGCCGCCGGCCGGTCCGCGCCGCACTCGGTTGGCCCTCTGACCGGCCCGTTCCGGGATCACCGCCCGGATGCCACGCCGCCGCAGGAACCGGCGGATCGCCCGCGACGAGTACGCCTTGTCCGCGATGATCGTGTCGGGCCTGCTGCGCGGCCACCCGACGCCGGTTCGGGGCACCCGCAGCGCATCCAGGACCGCGTCGAAGGCGGTGGAGTCGTTGAGGATCCCCGGAGGGACGACGACGGCCGGGGGCAGGCCCCGGCCGTCGCACGCGAGATGGACCTTGGTGATCGATCCGCCGTGGGACCGGCCGAGCGCCTGGCCGGCCGCCGTGCGTGCCGGATCTTCCGGTTCGTCCCCCATCGCCGCCCCCTTTTGCGGGCGCCGGCGGCGTGCTGGTGAGCCCGGTTGGTGGTGGAGTCGACCGACACCGTCCACTCCACCGCTCCGACAAAGTCGTCCCGGACCTGCACGTGCTCCAACAGTCGGGCCCAGGTGCCGTCCGCTCCCACCGAGCGAGGCGCTCGTAGACGGTCTGCCGCGGCCCGTAGCGCTCGGGCAGGTCACGCCACGGTGCACCCGTCCGCAGCCGCCACAACACTCCGTCGATCACCTGCCGGTGATCCCGTCACGGACGACCCCGCCCGTCAACGCCCGGCAGCAGGGGCGCTATTCGGTCCCATGCCGCGTCCGTCAGCTCACCACGACCTGTCACAAGATCAATGATCAGAGTGCTCGGGCTCGGACTCCCGGCCGGGGTCCGCCACAAACCGGCTCAGCCGGTAGGTGGTCGGCAGCGCCAGGCGCCCGCACAGCGTGTCGATCCGGATCATCGACCCGTCGACTCCTGCCTCCCGAAGGCGGCGCAACCTCGTACGCATCTCCGCCTGATCCCGAGTCTCAACGATCACTTCCCACTGCCCCGCGCCCGGCGCAGTGCGAGCAGCAAGCCGCTGCCTCTCGGCCTCTTGTCGCCGCCTTCTTTTCCCCTGTCCTGGCACCAGCCCAGAATCGCTGGCCGGCGTCAGGACGGCAAGGCAATTGGACCGATCATGCACATCCCCGCTCGGTGATCATTTGTCAGACAGGACCTAGTGGTAGGAGGGGGGCTGGACGAAGACCACCTGCTGCCGGCCGGACCTGGTCTGCGGCGCCGCCTCCGGCCCGCCGGGAGGCGTGTGGGCGACGAAGGAGATGACAGGGGTGATACGGGCGTACTGGTCGCCGACGACGACGTAGTAGTCGCCGGGGGCTCCCGGCACCGGCACGACGGCGTCGGCCTGGACCTCACGCTTGCCCTGCAGCAGATCATCGGTGTGCGGGCCGTGAGGGTCCTGGCGCCAGCCGGTCCCTTCTCCCTCCCCCAGCATGACCAGTCCCGCCTCGTCCTGCCCGGACACGGGTTCCTTGTTCTCAGCGGCCATGGGCCTGTCCTTTCCTCGTCGGATGACCTGCGTGGTGGTGCCGGCCCTGCGCACCTTGTTTGCGGTTCGACCGTCGTGTGTCTTATGGCCCGGAGCCTTGTTCCCCGCACGGGGCGGTGGGCCCGTGCGGCGCAGGGACCGGGACCGGCGGCCCGCTCCCGCGGCCCGCCGGTTGGAAGATGGGCGGACGGTTACGCCCACACCTGGGCGGTGTCCCACAGGTGCTGGGCGCTGCCCGATCCCCGGAAGAAGGCGTGCAGCAGGTTCTCGTGGTCGGCGATGGGCGTGGCGACGCCCACTCCGCCGCCCAGGGACTGGAAGTTGGTGTAGCTGTCGGCGTTCTCCGCGGTCTGCACCGCGACCCACAGGGCGCCGTCGGTGCCGACGACGAAGACGTTGAGGCGGCCGTCCTGGGCGAGGGCGGCGGTGGGCCGGTGGGTGATGCCGCCATTCAGGGTGGCGGAGGCGGCGAAGGACTGGTAGTCGCTGTTCTGGCCGACCCGCCAGGCGGCGCCGTTGGAGCCGCGGTAGAAGATCTGCACCCGGCCGGCGGCGTCGGTGGCCACGGTCGGGTAGTCGGTCACGCCGGTGGTGCGCTGCTGGAAGGAGGCCCAGTCGGCGGAGTTCTCCGACTTCTGCTGGATGGTCCACAGCCCGTCGTCGCTGCCCCGGACGGCGACCACCAGGCGGCCCGAGCCGTCCAGAGCCGCCGCGGGCTTCTCCTTCAGCCCTCCGCCCAGGGAGGCCGGGGCGGTGTACTCCTCGTAGAACACTCCCTGGTTGCGGGTGTACCACAGGGCGTTGTCGCTGCCGCGGAAGAAGACGTGGATGCGGCCGTCGGCCCCCAGGGCGGCCACCGGGTCGCTGCCGATGTTCCGCGCCAGCTCCACCGGGGCGCCGAAAGCGCCGTTGACGCCGTTCTGGGTGATCACCTGCAGCAAGTCGTCCGGGGTGCGGTAGAAGACCCGGATCTTGCCGTCCCTGCCCAGGACGGGGGCCGGCATCCCGTCGGTGAGCGCTCCGTCGTGCTTGGCCCAGGCCCCCCAGGTGAAACCGCGGTTCTGCCACCTGCTCCACAGCGCGCCGTCGGTGCCCTTGACGAACACCTGCATCCGACGGTCGGCGTTGAGGACGGGTGCCGGTTCGGCGGCCAGCCCCCCGTCCAGCTTGACGTTGGTCTTCCAGTTCGTGCCCGGCGTGGTCGAGACAGCCATCAACTTCCCCCTCGCAAAAGGATGTTCGGGCAAATGCCCTCAGGTCACAACGAGCCTCGCCCACCCTCAGCAGGAAATAACCCAATCCAACCAATCGGGTGACATAAATCTTCTTATCGTGCCGGTATGCGCCGGAGGCATGGCCGGGGTGATGGAACCGCGGCTGTGGCTTTATTCAACTCCAGGGACAGCGGATGAGGTGTTCCAGCTCTGCCTTGCGGACGGCCAGGTCAGGAGCTCGTCGTCGAGTCCTCGAAGTAGAACCAGTCGTCTCCGTTGTCCGGACCGAAGTAGTTCGTGTAGGTGCTCTCCGAGTACTGCTGCCCCGGCTCGGTGATGACGAGCGAGGACGCCTGGTCGTGAAGGGCGCCTTCCAGCTTCGCGGTGTCCGCTTCCAGAGTGACCCGCCGGCCGTCGAAGTCCACGTGCTCGTAGAGCGTCACCTTCCACCCCGCAGGCACGCGAACGGAAGAGATGCAGTCGTTCATGGACGGGTCCAACTTGTGGCGCCCCGCACCAAGCGTGGCGCTCTTCCCCTTGAAGTCGACATCGGAGTACACGGTCACAGACATCAGGAATCCATTCACTCAGAGTTACCCTTAAGCGACCGATGCTAACTCGACAAAAGCATCAATTGACTCCCAAACTCGGCGACATCACCCATCTGGCGACCCCAGGCGCCTTCCAAACCCACCGACGAGTGACTTCACTACTGCTCGGCAAAGTCACGCGGCTGTGACGGTGCTGGACGCCCCCTCGTGACAGGCACCCTCAGCGGTGTCGCGCCGTACGGCGCGTCCACAGACCGAGGTGACGCCGTACCAGGCGGCCACTGGACTTGATTGAGTGATGTCGGGTCATCGGCCTGACAGTCGAGGGTCTGGTACGGAAGGTCTGTGCGGGTGAGGTACGCGCAGGGCGGTGGGTTGACCGACGCCGGGAGGGCCGCGCGGGAGCGCATTCGGCTTCAGAAGCGTCTTTCCGAGAGTGACGGGTTTATTTCCGCTGGTCAGGTGCAGGGGTGGCGTTTCGGCGGGAGGGACGGGGCGGCGTGTTGTCTCTTCGGTGGAGGTGCCCGGATGCCGTCGGTGATGGGGTTGCTGGAGGAGCGTGAACGCGCCGCTCGGCATCGGGTGGAGATCCTCCAGGCCGAGCTGCGGGAGGCCGAGGCGCTGTGGGAGCGGTTCGTGATCGCCCGTGAGACGGTGGGCGAGGTTCTGGTGGAGCCCCGCGGAGGCGAGGACGTGAGGCAGTCGGCGGTGCCCCGTTCCCGCTTCGCGCGGTCGATGAGTTTCTGCACCTCGACCTTGGCCAGGGCGCGGGCGTCGATCCAGGTGTTGGCGCGGAGTGGGTAGGTGAGGCGGACCCTGCAGCCACACGCCTGGGCCTGGGCCTCGGCCTGGGCCTTGATGCGGGCCGCGACCGAGGAGTAGAGCGGTCCGGCTCCCGGGTTGGAGCACTCCAGGGTGCCCGAGACGCGGTTGCCCCGGACCGGGAAGGTGCGCTGTGGGCTGGTGCACTGGCCGGCGGGCTTGCCCTCGATGGAGAAGGTCGCGCTCAGCACGGCGATGACCTCGCCCTGGGTGACGCGTTCCTTCCAGGCGATGGAGCTGACCTCGCCGGTGAACCTCTGGGCGGCGGTGCAGCCCGAGGAGCCGCAGTCCATCTCGCCCGCGCCGTCCAGGGTGAAGGTGATGCCTCTGTCGGTCGCGTCCTTGAGCTGTTCCGCGTACTCCACCAGGGTGTCGAACATCTTGTCGACGGCGGCGTCGGTGACGATCGGGGTTAGGTCCATTCCCTCGCCGTCGCCGGACGCCAGCGGCCCGGTGGTCACCCTGCGGGGAGCTGCCGGCACCTCCCCGTTCTCAAGCCGGTCCCTCACGTCGGAGAGGTCTTCGAGGACGTCGTAGGCCTCCAGCCTCAGCACCCGGTGCGGCTTGGCCTTCGTCACCAGCAGGCGACCGGCCGAGGTGTCGATGCCGAGCGCGGGCGTTCCGTTCACGCTCGGCGGCTGCTGCCCAGAGGTGCTCGACGCCTTCGACTCGTTCGCCGGCTGCGGGTTCTTCTCCAGGTCGTCCAGGGCCTTGACCAGCACGGCCGCCAGCTTCGACGGGGCGACGGTGCGGGCCAGTGCCTCGTCCATGAGCGTGGAGCCGTCGTCCAGCCCCACGATCCACTGGCTGGGTGGCGCCTTCTCGCCCGCCGCCACCTCCTTCCTGGGGGCGGGGTCGACCTGCCACCGCATGAACGTCCTGCCGCCGATGCGCAGCACGTCCTGGCCGCTGTCGTTCCGCCCGGAGGAGGTGGTGCCGAACTGGCTGCCGCCGGCGGTGACGGTGATCTCGTTCTCGGTGACACCGAAGGCCGAGGTGTCCTGATAGCGCAGGCCCTGTGCGCCGGCGAGGTCGTCGACGGCCTGGCGAAACGGCCGCAGATCCTGCTTACCCGTCGCGCCGGCCTGGTCGGGTCCCCGGTTGCCGGTCACCGCGAGTACCCCGGCGACCAGCGCCAGGACCAGCAGCCCGAAACCACCCAGCACCAGGATGCGTTGACGTCCGGTCAGGCTCCGGAGCCGGTCCAGCGTCGGCCGACGTACCGGCGTGGCCTGTGGTTCCTCTGGTAACCGGTTTCCGTCGGCGGTCTGTTCGGTCATGCCGTCCCCCTCGTCCGATCGGTGTTCTCCGGTCGCGCCGCTGCCCGGCCGTGCTCTGGTCCGGCGTGGGCGATCACCGTGGCCTGTGGCTGCGCTCGCCCTGCGCGGGCATGGAGTCCAGTCTGGAGCGCGGAGCGTAACTCTAGAAGAAATTCCAGAAAAAATTCCAGAACCGGAACCGGTGCCCTATGCTGTCCGCGGCGACGACCGAAGAGCCCGCCGCACCGAAACCGAGGACGTCCACATCGATGAGCCCGAAGCAGCAACGCGGGGAGGAGACCGTCGCTCGGGTGCTCGATGCCGCCCTGGAGCTCTACGCCCAGTCGGGCGAAGCCGGCCTCACCCTCGGTGCGATCACCCAGGCCGGCGGCGTCAGCGCGGGCAGCATCTACCACCACTTCGGCAGCCTCCACGGTGTGACCACCGCCCTGGCGATGCGCTGGCTCGGCCGGCTGCTGGGCGAACTCGCCGCCGCCCTGGAACGGGCGGACGACGCCCGCACCGGCATCCACGCGATCGTCCGCACCTACCTCGACTTCGTCCGGGCCCACCCCGCAGCAGCCCGGCTCCTGCACTCCGCCCGGGCGGATCACGAGGGCATGGCACATGCCAAGGCGATCCGCGACTCGCAGGAGGCACGCCTGTCCCCCATCGCCGCCTGGATCGACGCCCGCCGCGAGGCCGGCGAACTCGCCGCCCTCCCCACCCCCGTGATCGAGTCCCTGGTCCTGGGCCCCGTGGTCGGCGCCGCCCGCCGCTGGCTGTCCGTCGGGGACATCGACCTGGACGAGACGACACCGGCACTGCAAGAACACATCTGGCGCTCGGTCGCCCCCTGACCGGCGACGAAACGCGCCGCCCGGCTTCGTTCACTTCATATGGTTCCGACACGACCTCTGTCAGGTCGCCCATCACGGCGGCTCACCGGCGGCGGCCCGTCCGGAGCCTCGCAAGTCGGCCGCGTGGCCCGGAACCCAAACGGTGCCGCCCCCTCTTCACACCACAGAAGGTGAGCCAGGGCCCCGGACATGAAGGCACTGCGGCGTGAGCGGATGCAGTGGCCTGGCTCCGTTCACGTGTGGCGGTTCTGGCTCAACTTCCGTAACGTCGGCGGTGACGCCGGGGCCCGGGCGACGCCCCACCCCATGTCCCGCAGGTCGGACAGGCGAAGCAGGCATCAGGAGAAGGCATTCCTTCTCCGCGCCACAGAAGGCGAGCCAGAACCCGTGTAACGACAGCACTTGGTCATGGGTTTCCACGCCAGTCGGCGACCAGCCCAGCCAGGAATGTCCACGAGTTGTGGCTCTGGCTCAACTTCCGTGATCCCGAGCGTCACGGCGAGTTCCGGGTGACAGCGCGCCCACTGCCCCGCAGGTCGGGCAGGCGCTACAGGGACCAAGGAGGGGCGGCTCTTCTCGCCACAGAAATTGGGCCAGAACCCGAGTTGTGACACAGCACCGGGGCTGTCGGTAGGTGCAGCAGCCACGCCCGGGACGGCAGTTGCAGGCGTTGACCGACATCGTCCGGCTCGTTCCTCCGGTCCCGCTCAGGCCGCTCTCCTGCCGATGCCGGGTAGGAAGCGCCCGGCCCGGGCCGTGTAGGCGGTGTACGCGGAGCCGTGGACGGCCGCCAGATAGGGCTCCTCCACGACGCGGACCTGCAGCTGCACCGCGGCCACCAGCGCCGCCAAGGCCGGCAGCGCAACGGGGTTGGGCACCATCAGCACGAGCCCGACCGCGGCGACGACCATCCCGGTGAAGACCGGGTTGCGGACCTGGGCGAAGAGCCCGGCGGTGACCAGCGTGGTGCGCTCCCCGGCGTCCACGCCCACCCGCCAGGAAGCGCCCATGGTGCTCTGGGCGACCAGGGTGAGAGCCATCCCGGCCGCGGTGAGCACCAGCCCGGCCCAGCGCAGGGCCGCCTCGCCGGTGCCGGGAAGGGCGGGGAGTCCGGCGAGCGCGGCCGCCGGAGCGGCGGCGCCGCCGAGCAGGGCGGCGACGAACAACACCCCCGCCCACCAGGGGGCCGTGCCGGGGCGGCCGGAGATGCCGCGGAAGCCCGCGTCGCCGGTGCGGCGGTGCTGCAGGGCGGCGCGGACACCGAAGGCGGCCGCCGCCCAGCCGAGGTAGAGGGCGAGCGCCGCCCAGGCCCAGCCGGTCACCGGCCCGTCTCCGCGTCCGGGGTGCAGCAGGCGCAGCCGGGGCGGCAGCCGCAGGCGTCCGTCTCGGCCGCGGCAGTGGAGGGGACCGCCGCGGCGGCGGAGGGTGCGCAGCAGCCCTCGCCCCGCCAGGCCTCGCGGCCCTCCCTGACCGCGATACCGGCGATGACGAGGGCGGCGATCGGGTCGGCCCAGGACCAGCCGAGGGCGGCGTTGAGGACCAGACCCACCAGCAGGACGGCCGAGAGGTAGGTGCACAGCAAGGTCTGCTTGGAGTCCGCCACCGCCGAGGCGGAGCCGAGTTCGCGGCCGGCCCGGCGCTGGGCGTAGGAGAGGAACGGCATGATCGCCAGGGAGAGGGCGGCGAGCACGATGCCGGGGAGGGAGGGCTCGGCCTCGCCGGTGCCGGTCAGCGCCCGGAACGCGTCGACGGCGACGTAGGCGGCGAGCGCGAAGAACGAGACGGCGATGATCCGCAGCGTGGTCTGCTCGCGGGCTTCGCGGGCGGCGTGGTCGGTGGCGGAGAACTGCCAGGCGACCGCGGCGGCGGAGGAGACCTCGACGACGGAGTCCAGACCGAAGCCGATCAGCGCGGCGGAGGAGGCCAGCGTGCCGGCGGTGATCGCGACGATCGCCTCGACGACGTTGTAGGCGATGGTCGCGGCGACCAGCAACCGTATCCGGCGGGCGAGGACGTCGCGGCGGGCCGGGGACGGGCCGAGGGATATCGCGGTCACCGGCAGCACTCCTTGGTCTCGGCGTCGATGCAGGTGCGGTCGGTCTCCACGGCCACCACGGCGGTGCGCAGGTCGTCCAGCGCGTGACCGAGCCGCTCGTCGGCCAGTTCGTAGCGGACCCGGCGCCCGTCGGGCGCGGCGACCACCAGGCCGCAGTCGCGCAGGCACGCCAGGTGGTTCGACAGCCGGGTGCGGGAGATCCCGAGCGCGTCGGCCAGATCGGAGGGATGGGCCGGGGCCTGGCGCAGGGCGAGCAGGATGCGGCAGCGGATCGGATCGGCCAGCGCCCGGCCGAACCGGGTCAGGGCGTCGAGGTCGGTGGCGAGGCTCAGCATGAACAGAAAGATACACGGATAGCTGAATCCAGGGAATCCTGAACTGTTGAGGAGGTCCGGTGTCCCGCACGCTCTGCCCGAGCCCTGCGCAACGTGTTCGCCGCCGAGACGGCCACCGCCCGCCGCCCCGACCTGATAGCCGCCCGTTGGCGCGCCGCCGAGCGCGCCCACCTCCTGTCCCAGCCCTGGCCGTGGCCGCCCCCCGCCCCCATGCGGTGATGCCACGCCTGGCGCCGCGAGAGCGTAATGCGGCGGAGCTGTGCGGGCAGATCGTGCGCCCGGCGGTGGCCACGCCGGGTTCGGCGGCCGGGAAGTACCCCACCGGCAACACCGGCCGCACCCGGGCCGGACTCACCACGCCCATGCCCGTCCCCGCCGATCTCGCCGCGCTGCCGACGTCGGCCGGAGCGCCGCTGGAGACGTGAGCCGGAAATGGCGGCGAGCCCGCCGGCCGTGGTCTGTTCGCCGCGAGCCGGCAGCGGCGGGTCGCGATCGATGCCGGCGGCGAGGGCGTGGAGGCTGAGCAGGTCATCGCGCCGGACGGCATCGAGCCAGTCCGGCAGGCGCTCGCCCCGGCGCTGGGTCATCGAGCGCACCCTGGGCCGGCTCATGCACCATCGCCACCTGGCCCGCGACGACGAGACCCTTCCGCACCGCTTCGAAGCCATGATCCACCTCGCGATGATCGACCTCGCGAACAGACGACTCGCCCGTGAATCCACCCCCAACTGGCGCGACACCTGAACCTCGACCCAAACACCCCGGCAGGGACAAAACACTCTTTCAGCCTCGACAGTTGCCCGAGAATCCCGGCTGATCGCCGAAGCGGGCCGTCGACTGCAACCGGGACAAGTGCGCCCCCGCGTCATCGGCCCCGCCACCGTCTTCCGCCGCGCCTCGTGATCCGCCCCGCACCCGGCGGTGAGCCGACCCCACTGTTTCGAGGTCCTCCAGAAGCCACCGACCCCGCCGGGCGGCGGTCGGCCGCCCTGGACGCAGGACACCGCGAAGCGCCTGGCGGGCCTGGCGGGTGGAGAGCCCGCAGACTCCGCAGGAGAAGGTCGAGTCGATCCACGACTTGCCGGTCAACGACCACGTCGCCGCGCAGGTGGCCACCGACGTCCTGCGCCGGCCGCATGTCGCCTTTCACGTGGCCGGCGACCAGGACCGCCCGGCATCTGTTCGACACAGCCCTGTCGGACCGGCGGCGGCAGGCCGAGGAGGCCGAACCGAACAGCCTGACCACCCGCCCGCGCGCTCCCCACTACCGGCCGGACAGGCTCGACGTCCCGGCGCGGGCGCCCGTCTTCCTCCCGGAGGAGAGAGCCGCCTGCCGGTCGAACACTGAGGAACAAAGGTTGACTTGTGGGTTCTGCACACTGAAATTCATGATATCCGCACGGTCCATCCCTCCGGCGGCGTGGGACTCTCGATTCCACGCCTTTCGACGAGGAGGGGCAGATGAACAAACGGTACGAGGTGTACTGTCTCGCCGACCGTGTCTTTTACGAGACGCCGGACCGTCTGCCCAAGTCCAGCGGCGGCAAGGACATCACCGGCCCCTTCGAGGCGGCGCGGCGGCCGGTCCCCGAAGGGTGGAGATCGTCAGTCTCCGGGGACTGGCTCCACATAGCGCCGGTCGACGAGCAGGGCGGTCTGGGTCAGGGACGGCGCCCGGCCCAGGGCTGGAAGATTCATGTCTCGGCCTGTCTCGACAACGCCGGCAGGGTCGCCGCCGTGGTGTGGGACTACTGCATACCGCGCGGCATTCCTTTCAAGTTCGTGCCCAGCGCTCAGCTGCTGTACCTGCGTAACTCCAAGTACGCAGGCCGCGGCTCCAGCGGAAAATTCGCCACCCTCTATCCGGCCGACGAGGCCGAACTGCGCCGGATACTGGAGGAGTTGGGGAAACTGCTGGACGGGGAGCCGGGGCCGTACATCCTCAGCGATCTGCGCTGGAACAAGGGGCCCCTGTACGTGCGCTACGGCGCTTTTGCCACACGTAACTGCCTCGACGACAAGGGCGACATCGTCCCCGCCATCGAGAACCCGGACGGCCGGCTCGTCCCCGACCGCCGGGGCCCTGCCTTCCGGCCCCCCGAGTGGGTGGCGCTCCCGGAATTCCTGCGCCCGCACCTCGACGCGCGCAACGCCACCTCCACCAGCGCTCTGCCGTACCGCGTCGAACGGGCCCTGCACTTCTCCAACGGCGGCGGGGTCTACGAGGCCACCGATACACGCACCGGCGCGAAGGTTGTTCTGAAAGAGGCCCGGCCGTACGCGGGACTCGCCGGGGACGGGGCGGACGCCGTGGCCCGTCTGGAACGGGAGAAGGCCGCCCTTGAGCGGCTCGGGGGACTGGGCGTCGCGCCCGAGGTGCGGGACTGGTTCACGCTCGGCGACCACCGCTTCCTCGTCATGGACTTCCTCGACGGCCGCCCCTTGCACTCCTTCATCGCACGCCGTCACCCCCTGCTTTGGCCGGAGCCCGATCCGCACGCCCTCACCGAGTACACCCACTGGGTGCTCGATGTGCACCGTGCCACCGAAACCGCCGTCGCCGCCGTGCACGGCCGCGGGCTGGTCGTGGGCGATCTGCACCCCTTCAACATCATGCTTGCCCCGGACGAACGGACCGTACGGCTGCTGGACTTCGAGGCCGCCATGCCCGTCGAGGAGCACCGCGGCCAGACTCTGGCCCATCCCGGTTTCGCCGCACCGGTCGACTACAAGGGCTACGAGGTCGACCACTACGCTCTGGCCTGCCTGCGGATCGCGCTGCTGTTGCCGATGACGACCCTGTTCGCCGTCGACCGGGCCAAGGCCGTCCATCTCGCCGATATCGCGGCCGGGCAGTTCCCGGACCTGCCGCGATCGTTCCTCGACGAGGCGGTGCGGGTCATCTCGGGCGACCGGAAACCCCGTGCGGTGCACTATCTCCCCGTCGATCCCGCGGACCGGCGGCAAGGCCCCGCCTCCATGGTGCGAGCGATCCTCCGCTCCGCGACACCCGAGCGGGACGACCGGCTCTTCCCCGGCGACATCGCCCAGTTCACGGACGGCGGCGGCCTCGGCATGGCGTACGGCGCCGCCGGGATCCTCTACGCCCTCGACGAGACGGGCCATGGACGCTGGGAGAAGGGTGAGGAATGGCTCCTGGACCACACCGACCCGCCGCCCGACGGGACGTCGCTCGGCTTCTACGACGGGCTCACCGGAGTGGCGTACCTCCTCGACCGGCTCGGACACACCGACCGTGCCCTCGACCTCATGGGCCATGTCCTCGACGAGAAATGGCAGACGCTCGGCTCCGACCTGCACGGCGGACTCGCGGGCCTCGGACTCGCCCTCGACCACCTCGCCCGTACGACGGGCGAGGCGGGACTGTACGACCATGCCTTGACGGCAGCCCGCATCCTCATGGAGAGGAACCACGCGGCAGGCAAGCGCGCGGGCCTGCTGCGGGGCGCGACAGGATCCGCGCTGTTCTTCCTGCGGCTGTACGAGTCCACCGGCGACTCCGCGCTCCTCGACCACGCGGCGTCCGCCCTCCGCGCCGACCTGGCCCGCTGTGTACAAGACCGTACCGGCGCCCTCGCCGTGGACGAGGGTTTCCGCACCATGCCGTACCTGGCGACGGGCAGCGTCGGCATCGGCATGGTCCTCGACGACTACCTCGTCCACCGACCGGACGAGGAGGAGTTCACGCGGGCCAGGAGGAACATCCTGCCGGCGGCCCGGTCGCGGTACTACGCCGAGCCCGGCCTGTTCGAGGGGCGTGCCGGAATGATCCTGCACCTCGCCCGCGCGGGGGCGCCGCGCGCCGACGTGGACGCGCACATCGCCGCGCTCGGCTGGTACGCCGTGCCGTACGAGGGCGAACTCGCCTTCCCCGGCGACCAGATGATGAGGATCTCCATGGACCTCGCCACCGGCACCGCCGGCTGTCTGCTCGCCCTCGGCGCGGCACGCGCCGAGCACCCGGCCTCGCTCCCCTTCCTGCCGCCGCTGCCCGCCGGGGCACCAGGCGGCACACGGACCGGCCCGACCAGGGTCGTGACACAGCAATCCCCGTCCCTACGGAAAGGATGACGATCGGCATGACACTCCTCGATCTCCAGACACTCGAAGTCCCCTCTGAAGAGGAGGGCGCGGAGGGTTACCACAGCGCCGCCAGCAAGCAATGCGCCGGCAACAGCGCGTTGAGCCTTCTCCTGTGCTGAGCTGACCACTCCTCTCTTGAGGGCGAATCTCCGCCGGCCCCGGACAGCGCCCCGCGCCGACCGGGGCCGATGGGATGCCGGGCCAGCCGGCCGATGCCAGTCGAGCCCAGGAGGACCCGATGTCTCAATCGCCCCCCGTGGCAGGCCGGTTCCTGCGGGAGACCGTGCGGCACAGCGCGGCACCCGCGACTGCCGTGCTGGTGGTCAGCGTCCTGCTGGCCGCCACCGAGCTCGCGCTGCCCGCCGTGTTCGGGCGGACTCTTGATCTGCTGGTGACAGGACGGCACACACAGGCTGGTGTGTGGCTGGCTCTGTGTGCCGGCCTCACCGCGGCCACTGTGGCGCTGGGCGCGCTCGACGGTGTGGTGACCGCCGTGGGCGGCGCGCGGGCCACGGCCCGGATACGGAGAAGGGTCCTCGGACACCTTCTCGACTCCGGGCCGCGTGCGGGTGAACGGTTCGCGCACGGCGACCTCGTGGCGCGGCTCGTCGGGAACGCTGCCCAGGCCGGGACCGTGCCGGTAGCGCTCGCCGCCTTGCTGGCCGCCGCCGTCACTCCGCTCGGCGGGCTTGTGGCACTGGCGCTCATCGACGTCTGGACGGCCCTCGTCGTGCTCGCCGGAATGCCCGTACTGGCCCTGTTCCTCAAAGTGTTCGCCCATGCCTTCGGCGACAGCGGCACCCGCTATCTCCGGGCCCAGGGCGAGATCGCGGGGCGTTTGACCGAGGCCCTGCGCGGAATCCGTACCATCGCCGCCGCCGGCACGTATGAGCGGGATGCGGCCCGCGTCCTGGCGCCGCTGGCCGAGATGTCCCGACAGGGGCACCGGCTCTGGCGGATCCTCGGCCGTTCCAATGCCCAGAACGCCGTACTCCTGCCGCTGGTGCAGATCGCCGTACTGGCTGTCGCCGGACTGCGGGTCACGGCTGGGGAGTTGAGTGTCGGCGGCCTGCTGACCGCGTGGCGCTATGCCGTCCTGGCCACCGGCACCGGAGCACTCGTCGGCCACGTGAGCGCCCTGGTGCGCGGCCGAAGCGCGGCGACGCGGCTCGGCGAAGTGCTCGACGGGCCCGTCACGGCGTATGGACCGATCGCGCAGCTTCCGCCGGGGAACGGCGCACTGGAATTCCTCGGTGTCACTTCGCGCCGCGCGGACCGGGAGGTACTGAGCGGGATCGATCTGCGACTGCCGGGCGGTACCGCGGTCGCCGTCGTCGGGCGCTCCGGCAGCGGCAAGTCGACCCTGGCCGCACTCGCGGGGCGGCTCGTCGACCCCGACACGGGCACGGTGCTCCTCGACGGCGTCCCGCTCGCCTCGCTCAGCCGCGAGGCGCTGCGCCGGGAGACGGGGTACGCGTTCGAGCGACCCGCGCTGCTGGGCGGCACGATCGGCGGCACGATCGCGTTCGGCGCGTACGACCCTGGGGAGGCGGCCATCGTCGAGGCGGCCCGCGCCGCCTGTGCGGACGGATTCGTGCGCCGGCTGCCCAACGGCTACGACACCGCGTGCGCGGACGCGCCGCTGTCCGGCGGGGAGGCCCAACGCCTCGGCCTGGCACGGGCCTTCGCCCACGCCGGGCGACTGCTCGTACTCGACGACGCCACGTCCAGCCTCGACGCCGTGACCGAACTGAAGGTGTCCCGCGCGCTCCTGTACGGCACCGGCACCCGCACCTGCTTGATCGTCGCCCACCGTGCTTCCACTGCGGCACGCGCGGACCTGGTCGTGTGGCTGGAGGACGGTGCAGTCCGCGCGGTGGCACCGCACGCGCGACTGTGGCGTCTCGCGCCCTACCGGGCGGTCTTCGCGGGGGAGGCCGTGGATGCTGCCTGAGACAGGCCGGGCCGTTCTGCCCCATCTGCGCAGCACACCTCGAGCCGTCGTACGGCTGCTGGCCTGGTCGGTGCCGGAGATGGCGCAGACCTTCTTCCTCGGGTACGCGCTCGCCCGCGCGCTCGACGACGGGTTCCTGCGTGGCGAGCCCGGGGCCGGCATGGGGTGGCTGGCAGCGGCCGGACTCTCGGTGGTGCTCGCAGGGGTGGGGACGGACCGGGTGCATGTGGCGCTGGCCGCGATCGCCGAGCCGATGCGCGACGACCTCATACGCCGGGTGGTGCACCGCGCGCTGCGGGACGCGGACGGGGCGGCGGTGTCCCGGCTGACGCATCAGACGGAGATCGCCCGCGACACCTTCGCGAACCTGCTGCTGGTGTCCCGCACCTTCGTGCTCTCGGCGGGTGCGGCGCTGGCCGGCCTGCTGGCGCTGGCACCCGTCCTGCTGCTGATCGTCCTCCCCCCACTGGCCGCCGGTCTCATGCTGTTCGTGGCAACACTGCGGCCGTTGACCCGGCGCCAAGAGGCGTTCCTCGTCGCCGACGAGGCCATCGCGGCGGACCTGGACGCCGTGGTGGCGGGGCTACGGGACATCGCGGCGTCCGGTGCTCAGCCGTGGGTGGCGGCGGACGCCGGCGCCGGGATCGACGGGGAACTGCGAGCGGCCCGCGCGCTGGCCCGCTGGGGCACGCTGCGCGATCTGGCCGTCGGTGTCGCGGGTCACCTGCCCGTCGTTCTCCTGCTGGGTACCGCTCCCTGGCTGCTCGGCCGGGGCGTCACACCGGGCGCCCTCGTCGCGGCCCTCGCCTACCTCACCCAGGCCCTGCTTCCCGCCCTGGAGAACCTCATCCTGTCCCTCGGCACCACGTCAGCCCGTCTCGCGGTCGTCCTGCGCCGCCTGGCGCCCGAGGACACATGCGGGACCACCCCGCGGCCCACGTCCGCGCAGGAGGCACGGCACCCGGCCTTCCGACACACTCGCCGGGTCGACGACACGCGAATCACCGCCGGATCGGGGCCGGTCCGGCAAGCGCACACGCAGAAGGACGCCTTTACCGCCGTACCGGAAACCGGGCGGGCCGACTCTCAGCGCCCTGAGTCCAACGTTCCGCCCAAACGGCAGCCGCCCGGTGCCGCGGTGAGCCCGCCCGCGGTGTCTCTGCACAACCTCACGTTCGCCTACGGTCCCCACGCCGAACCCGTACTGCGCGGTGTGGACCTCGTCCTTCCCCCGGGCGGACATCTGGCCGTGGCCGGGCCCAGCGGGATCGGGAAGTCCACCCTGGCCGCGCTGATCGCAGGAGTGCTGGCACCGGACCGGGGCGAGGTGCGGCTGTGCGGCCGGGACGTGCGCGGGCTGGGGCCGGGGGACCTGGCGGCCCTGCGGGTGCTGGTGCCACAGGAGGCGTACGTGTTCTCGGGAACCGTGCGCGAGAACATCACGTACCTGTGTCCCGAGCCACCCCCCGACGCCGCCCTCCTGGCCTCGTGCGCCGCCGTGGGGGCGGATGGGCTCGTCGGCCGCCTGGGCGGGCCGGAAGGGCGGTTGGACCCACGGGCACTGTCCGCCGGGGAACGGCAGCTGCTCGCACTGGTCCGAGCGCATCTCGCGCCGGCGCCCCTCGTGCTGCTCGACGAGGCCACCTGCCATCTCGATCCCGCGGCCGAGGCCCGCGCAGAGCACGCTTTCATGGCCCGCCCCGGCGGTTGTCTGATCGTCGTCGCGCACCGCATCAGCTCGGCTCGCCGCGCCACCCGCATCCTGGTCATGGACGGCACGCACACCGACTGCGGTACCCATGAGGACCTGCTTGCGCGTTCCACGCTCTACCGCGACCTGGTGGGGAGCTGGGCCGACCGCTCACAGCCAGCCCTCCTCCAAAGAGATGCGTACAGCGTCGACCCGGTTACGGGCGCCGGTCTTACGGGTGATGGCCGCCATGTAGTTACGCACGGTCCCGGTGGACAGGTGGAGGCTGTCGGCGATCTCCGTGATCGAGGCACCTTCTACGGCCAGTGACAGCACATCCAGCTCGCGTTGAGTCAGCGGCATTCGCGCGGCCTTGAGGAAGGCGAAGCCGAGCGAGTCGTCGGCGAACCGCTCACCGCCGGCGACCAGCCGGATGGCGGTCAGCAGCTGCTCCACTGTGCCGTCCTTGTTGAAGTAGCCGAAGGCGTGCGCCTGGACCGCGTGCCGCAGCGGGCCCGGCTTGTTCGCGGTGGCGAGCACCAGCAATCGGCAAAGACCGGGACCGGACGGAGGCCGGTGGCCCTCTGTCGGGCCGGTCCCGTTCCCGCTTCCTTGCCCACTCCCGGGTCCTGGAGGCGGCCCTACTCGCTGAAGCTCTCCAAGAGGAGGCATGTTGTACGGACCAGAGCAGTTCAGATCCGCTACGCACACGTCTGGGCTCAAGGAGCGCGCTCGAGCCGACGCCGTGCGCCACCGTGTGTGGAAAACCTCCAGGTCGAATTCTCGGGCCAGCCGGTCCGCGAGAGCCGACCGCAGCAGACGTTCATCGTGCACCAGAAGTACCCGGATCACGCCCCGTCCTTCAGTGATTCCGCTGAGCCATTCCCTCGCCCCATGTGCTGCCCAGCCTGATGGGTGGTTACCCGTCGCTGCACAACGGCCAGGACGCGGTAAGGCCGAGGGTCACCCACTCGAATGAAGGGGCGTACGGATCGTTGACGAGGTGGTCGCTGGCCAGTGTGGTTTGAGCATGGCCTGCGGGTGATGTGAGGAACAAGGGACCGAGCAGTCCTGCCGAAGACGCCATTGGTTTCCGGCCATGGCGGGTCTGCGGCGCGAGCAGAACGTACGAGATTCTCGGGGTGCCACGCAGGTTGCGGGCCGTCACCCAGACCCGGGGCCGGAAAGAGCGGGCGCGTTCGCGGTCCAGGTCCTCGCGCCACATGTCGGCCACTGCGGTCCGGCCACAGACGCGGACGGCCGCGAAGTCGCAGACGAGTTCGCCCCACCAAGAGAACAAGGTGTTCAGCATCCACGCAGCCGCTACGGTCAGGGCGAAGGCGAGCAAGGGGTAGCAAGCCGGCGGACGGCCACCGTCGCGGCCCCGGTTGCGGCGGTGGCGCTTCTGGTCCCGCTTCTCCGGGATGGTGTGGGCGATGCCGCGCCTGCGCAGGTGGGCGCGGAAACCGCGGAAGCCGGAGGCCGTGTCCGCGATGACCTGGTCGGGTCGGCAGCGTGGCCGGCCGAGGCCGCCGCGGGGAACGCGGATTCGTTCGAGCAGGATGCGGGCGCAGGTGCTGTCGTGACGCCGGCCTGGGCCTGGACCTGCCGCAGGGCCCGGGTGAACACGCCGTCGAGCGCGTAGCGGCGGAAGCGGGTGTGGACCGTCTGCCACGGGCCGTGGCGTTCGGGCGGGTCACGCCGGGAGATCCCGGTCCGAAGCTTGTAGACCATCCCGTTGACGACCTGCCGGTCCTCCACCCGCGGCCGGCCCGTCGCGGCCCGCGGTATCAGCGGAGCGAGCAACTCCCACTCCTGATCGGTGAGTTCACGACGACGTACCACCCCACCCTGATCCACCAGCAGGTGATCTTTTATATTGAGGAATTCCCGCCTCTGTGCCGCACACAATCACGGTATGACCGACATCGTCGAAGCCGCCTGGCACAAGATACTCGCCACCGTCGGCATGCCCACCCGGCCAGAGGGCAGCCCCCTGCTTGAACCCTTCACCGCGGTGGTGCGGGCGGCGCATGCCGAGCCATTGCTGCGTCGGCTCCACCCATGGACGGGTATGTGGGAACTGCACTTCAGCAGGTGCACGGAACTCCGACCCACCTGGGACATCCCCTACACCGGCACCCTGAGAGACGGCCGTTACCACGTCGAGGGACCGCACCGCAGCAGTCCTCGAATCGCCGAAACCGACAGCGTGAAGACTGCCCTGGCGATGGTCATCGACAGACTGCCACCGGGCTGTGGCCCGGCCTTCGTCGGCACTGACGTAGAGCAGAAGCCGCAGTCCCATCGAAAACGAGTACAGGTTGATCTCTCATGATCGCATCATGCCGTGCCTACCGCAGGAGGGTCGCTCCGCCGACGAACACAGGCCACGAAGCGTCATCGAGCACGGAAGCCGTGCCAGAACCCGGTCTCGCGGACAGAGTCACCGAGGCCGTGGTCGGCCGGCTCGGCGGCGATGCCGCCGAGCGGCTCCTTTGGCAGGTCTCCTTCTTCGACGCACCGGCGGCGCGCTGGTGGGCCCGGCAGACGGTGAACGCGGTCGCCGTCCGGGCGGCCTCCCCGGGTGTGGCGCCGAGGCGGTGGCCGTGAGGTGCAGCAGCGCCGGAACGGTGTGTATCCGGTCAACCGTCAGGATGCCGAGCGCGGTCGGCAGGACGGTGGTCGGGGCGGCCGGAACCCGGCCCGGCGGTTGGTCGGGTGTGCTGCTCCTGGTTGTGTGCCCGGGGTGTGGTGGGGTGGGGTGGGACACGGCCGGGGGCGGGCCGGGGGTGACGAAGGGGGACGCTCAGGCAACCGGGGTGTTCAGCACGTACTCGCGCGAGGCGTGGACCTCGCGGCGCAGGGCGGGCAGGTCGACGTCAAGGACGTGGCCGTTCCACTTGCGTACCTCACCGTTGCCGAGGACAGCGCTGATATTGCGGGCGTCGGAGCCCAGCACGACGGTGCCGATGGGGTCGTTGAGCGGCATGTTGTTGAGGTCCTCGGCCTGGACGACCAGCAGGTCGGCCTTCTTGCCCGGGGTGAGCGAGCCGGTGACGGCGGCCAGGCCGTTGGTGCGGGCGCCCTGGAGGGTGGCGAAGTCCAGGACGTCGTGGGTGGTGATGCGGGCGGGCTGCCCGTCGGTGCCGTAGGCGGCGTTGACGGCCCGCATCCGCTGGATGGCGTGCAGGGTACGCATCTGCGTGAACATGTCGCTGACCAAGGCGACTTCGACGTCGATGCTCAGTCCGGGGCGGATGCCGGCGGACAGGGCCTCGTCGACGGCGGGGATCGCGGTCTCCAGACCGATCTGGGCGTCGGAGGTGGGGGCGAGCGCCACGGTGGTGCCGGTCTCCCCCATCGCCTTCCATGCCGCGGGGGTCAGCCCGGTGGCGTGGATGAGGGTGACGTCGGGGTTGAGGATGCCGTCCTCGGCCCAGCGCAGGATCGCCTCGGAGGAGGCCGTACCGAAGACCGCGTCCACGCTCACTCCGATGCCCAAATCCTTCGCGAAGCGGGCGAGTTCGGGACCGTAGGCGAGCGCCGGGCCGGCGATCTCGTCGGTGGCGAGCGTCGCCAGCCGCAGGGTCAGCAGCTGGTCGTCGCTGCTGAAGTACCGCTCCTTGAGGCGGGTCAGGTCACCGGGCCACTGCTTGTCCCAGTCGCCGAAGTGCGGGCCCATGGAGGCGTGCACGCCGCGGATGCCGGTGTCGAGGAGGGCCTCGACGGCGGCGTCGGAGTGTTCGGGGGTGCGGGAGTTGTGGGAGAAGTCGAGCATGGTCGTGATGCCGCTGTCGATCGCGGTGAGGGCGGCCAGCTTGGTGCCGACGTACATGTCCTCGGGCCGGTAGACCGTGGCGTATCCGGCCAGGGTGGTCATGACGTAGGCACCGAGGTCGTCGACGTCCGGCATGATCCGGCGCAGCTGGGCCTCCCAGGCGTGCCGGTGGGTGTCGACGAAGCCGGGGCCGAGGACGGTGCCGGTGGCATCGACGACCACGGCGTCGCCGGCGTCGAGGTCGGGACCGACGGCGGTGATGGTGTCGCCCTCGACAAGCAGGTCGGCGTTGTACAGGACACCGAGGTCGGGGTCCATGGTGACGATGGTCGCGCCGCTGAACAGGATGCTCCGTTCGTCTGCGGGGCGGCGTCGGATCCGTGCGAGGACGGCCGCGCTGGTGGTGTCGTCGGCGTTCATGAAGGATCTGCTCTCCGTACGTCGGGGAGGGAGCGGTGAGCTGCCGGGGGGCGCCGGCGCTGCTCGGTTCTCGGTCTTGGTCGGCCCGGCCACGGCGGCCAGGGCGCCGTCTCCCCGGGTGTCGCGCACCCGGGATCAGGACAGGTGCGGGCGCGGTCCCGGAGCCGGCCGTACGTGGGCCGCACGGGCCGGGTCGCCGGATCCGCCGCACGGCATCCGCGGGCCGACAGGTCGGCTCAGCTTCATGACGTAGCCCGCGTGGTGCAGCTCGTCGCCCTTGAACTCCCCGTAGGCCCAGAAGCCGAGGTCGTCCAGGTAGTCGATGCGGTCGCCGTCGATCCAGAACCGGCCCTGGTAGGCGTGGGGGCGACCGCCCCGTGTCTCGTCGTAACGGCCGTCGGCAGTGAGTTCCTGGTGCAGGAAGTCCTCCCGATCGATCCAGACGCCGACCCGTGGGCTGCCGGTCAGGTCCGGTGCGGCGGGGATGCCCGTCTCTGGAACGGTGGGCCGACCGGGGACGTCGGCACCCGCCCACCGGACGGGCCGACCGGCTGCGACCAGCGCGCGGACCTGCTCCGGGCGGGACATGAGGGTGGCCACCGCGCTCGGCACATCGACGGCCGGCTCGTCGGGCACCACCAGGAAGTCGGCGCTGTTGCCCGGGGCCAGTGTCGCGACGTACTCCGAGCGTCGGCCGCGTCCGCCGACCAGCGCGACGGTGTCCACGACGGCGGGAACGACGGTCATACCCGTGCAGTCGACGACAATGGCGTTGTCGTCCTGTGCCGCGGTGACGATGGCGGGACCGACGCCCACGATCAGGGAACCGACGAACAGGATGTCGGCACCGGTCATGGTCCCGATCAGCGGGTCCATCGTCACGATCCGGGCGTTGGTGAACAGGACCGGACGGCCACCGTCGTTCCAGACGATCTCGTCGAGGGCCTCCGGGTTCCGGTTCACGGCGCCGGTGTCAGTGGTGGTCATGGTGTTCCTCAAGGTGGGTTCGGCTCATCGGTCGGCCCGACGAACGAAGCGAGCGCCCATGCGGGCAGGGGGCAAATGCTCGGCGGTCACCGCGGCGGCATGACCACCAGGTTCGTCGCGCTGCGGAATCGGAACCAGGCCGCCGTGTTCCCGGGTGCGCGGCACCCATGGTCGGCCCCACTGCTCGTGCCGGGCCGCAGGACGGCCCCGGACGGGCTGTCGGTGCGGGGAACGACGGGGCGGAGCAGGCCGGCATCCGGCGGTGGTGTGTCACAGCCACCAGCGGGGGGACGTGGTCACGGCCCCGCGCGTTCCCGGTTCACCGCCTCCGGGAGGTTCGCCTGTCCCGGCACCCTCGCCTCGCCACGCCGTGTTCCGCTCGCCATCGTGGGTGCGCGACCCCCGGGAAGCCCGCTCCTGGGGGACGACGGCCTGGTCGCCTCTCGTCGCGGGCCCGAGAGTGAAGCCATGACCGGCAACGGCACGCCCCGCGACCCACACCCCTACATCGGCATGTGGGTGACCGCGGACGGCTTCATCCGCCAGGAACCACTGCCGAACGGCCGCTACGACGAGGCCCGCGGAAAGCGTCAGAGCGCCTACACCGGCCGATACACCGTCACCGGTGACCACATCGACCACGTCGACGACACCGGCTTCACCGCCACCGGCGACATCCGCGACGGTGTCCTCTTCCACGAGCATCTGGTGCTCTACCGCGAGGGCGACGAACGCATCCGGCAGGGAGGCATCCCGTCGCGCGGCTGACAGGTCACGCGGACTCCCCGCCGGGGCCGTTCGTGCCGGGTGCCGGCGCCCGGAGCGGGCGGCCGACGGCGCAGGGGCGGTATGCCTGCCGGGAACGCTCAAGCGGCGGGCGCGCGTTCGCGGCGCCGGCCGTGGGACGGCAACCGCTTCGGGCCGTGGGACACGGCTCGGTCGTGGCATGGCCAGGGCTCGATGCGACGTGCCCTGTGCCCGCGCCGCCGACCTGCCCACAAATGAGGAGTCCTGCTCCGAACGAACGGGAAGGGTCCGTCGGCCTGCCGGCGGACCCTTCCCCGGGATCGAGCCGCCGCAAGGGCGCCCGTGGGCAGAGGCGGGAGAACACGGAGGCGGAGCCGCGGCGCAGCGACGCCGACTGCCGTCAGGACCCCTCGGCCAGGCCGTCCCCGACCTCCGCGGTCCGCGCACCGCCGAGCCGCGCGGCAAGGGCACGACGCGGCCGCGACCGGCGCGGCGCCGATCACCTTGCCATCGCTCACCCCGCCGACACGGACGTCAGCGGAATCGTCGTGCGTTCGATCGCCGGTCAGGCCCGATCCGTTAGCCGTCCCCGCCACTCCGGGCGGGGGCGGTGTCATCGGTCCGCGCCGGCAGCGGGGCGATGCCCCTCTGTGCTCGCGGGCCCCTTCCGCGGGCGAGTCACGCGGGAAGTCGGGTATCGCTGAGAGCCAGGCGGGACTCTTCCCGCGCCACCTGCGCGGATTCCCCTCGGCCGGCACTGGACCGAAGTTCGGCGAAGGCAGCCGCGGTGGCACTCTCCGGCTCGGCCTGGTAGACGACCAACTGCTGATGCGGGGCACCGCCGACGGTGAAGGCCGAGAACTGGATGTCCAGAGCGCCCACCTGCGGGTGCACCAGGTGCTTCGCCTGCCGGGTCTTGCCCTTGACCTCGTGTCGTGCCCACAGTCCGGCGAATTCGGGACTCCTCGCGCAGAGCGTGTCGACGACCTCGGTGATCCGCGGGGAGGCGGGGTCGTGCCCATAGGCCGCGCGCAGTTCGGCCACGCACGAGTGCGCAGCCTTTGTCCCAGTCCTGGTAGAAGGTACGCCCGACCGGGTCCAGGAAGACCATGCGGGCCAGGTTGTCGAACCGCTGGAACCCGCTGTGCAGGGCCGCGGCGAGCGCGTTGTGCGCCAGGACGTCCAGGGCCGGCCCCAGGATGAAGGCGGGGGTGTCCGGCCAGCTGTCGATCAGCCGCAGGAGCTGGGGACCGATCCTGTCGTGGCCGGCCGGAACACCGCGGCGCTCGTGGGGCGCCCGGGTGAGTCTGCGCAGGTGGTCGTGTGCCTCGTCGTCGAGGTGGAGGGCGGCGGCGATCGCGTCGATCACCTGGGACGACGGACTGGTCTCCCGGCCCTGTTCCAGGCGCATGTAGTAGTCGGAGCTCACGCCCGCGAGCATGGCGACCTCCTCACGACGCAGCCCCGGCACCCCCCTGCGCCCGTGCTCCGGCAGGCCCACGTCCTGCGGTTTGAGGGCTTCGCGCCGTGCTCTGAGGAAATCCCCCAAAGGAGTGCTGTCGCTCATGACCCCAACCTAGTGCCGCACCAGGCAACGTTTGCCCCGGGCGGTCTGCGACGATGGCGCCGTGGACGAGGAGGTCATTCCCATTCTTCGCGTCGAGGACTCTGCGGCGGCGGTCGCCTGGTACGAGCGACTGGGCTTCGCCAAGCAGTGGGAACACCGCTTCGAACCGGGACTTCCCGCGTTCGTCGAGGTCGCCCGGGGCGGGGTGCGGTTGTTCTTGTCGGAGCACAAGGGAGACGCCCGTCCCGACACGCTGGTTTACCTCCGCGTTCGGGACGTCGAGGCCATCGCCTCCGAGTTCGGTGTACAGGCGAGGGACGCTCCGTGGGCGCGCGAGATCGAGCTGCGCGACCCTGACGGCAACCGGCTGCGGATCGGCACGCCGACGGAATGACCCTCGCCGGCAGCGCGTGGCGGGGAAACCGTGCTGGTGGCTGAGCGAGTACGCGTCCACGAGATCGATGATGCCGAGGGGCAGCGCCTGCTGCGGACCGTCCGCAGAGGCACTGGTTCGATGGTGTCCTGGCGGCGGGCCCAGATGGTGCTGCCGTCCGCGCAGGGCATGCCGGTGGCGAAGATCGCCGAGGTGACGTTCACCAGCAACGACCGGGGCCGGGATGTGCTCCACAACTTCAACGCCGACGGCTTCGCCTCGCTGTATCCCAAGTACCAGGGCGGCCGGCCAAAGACCTTCACCCTGCCCGAGCGCCGGAAGATCAAGAAGATCGCCAAGTCCAGGCCGGCCGAGCACGGCCTGCCGTTCTCGACCTGGAGCCTGGCCAAGCCGGCCGGCTTCCCGGTCGCCAAGGGGGTGGTCGACGACATCAGCCACGAGAACCTGCGCATCCTGCTCCGCGAGGAGGGCGTGTCGTTCCGACGCCTGAAGACCTGGAAGACCTCCCGCGCCCCGGACTATGCGGCCAAGAAGGCCCGCGTCGAGCGTCTCCACGCGATCGCCGACGGTGAGGTCATGCCCGAGGAAGGCGAGCCGAAGGTGGTCTTCTGCAGGAATGAGTTCGGGCCGCTCAACCTCCGGCCGCACCCTGGCCGGCAGTGGGCCGAGGTCGGTGGCCGCCTCAAGAATCCCGACCGCGAGCCGAGGCCCCGCCGCCGGGCGACCTACACGCGCCCGCACGGGATCCGCCACCTGTTTGCCGCCTACGACCTGGCCAAGGACCAGCTCTACGGGCACATCAAGAAGACCAAGAACCGCTCGAAACTCCTGGAGTTTTGCCGCTACCTGCGCTCACTGCACCCGACCGACGTGCGGATCGCGATCGTCTGCGACAACTACCCCCCTGCACCTGACCACGAAGCGCTGCCAGCGAGTCGGGAGGTGGGCGGAGGCGAACAACGCGGAGATCCCCCACACCCCGACCAACAGCTCCTGGCTCAACCGGATCGAGGCTCAGTTCACCGCCCTGCGCCACCTCGCTCTCGACGGCACCGACCACGCCGGCCACAAGGCCCGTGGCAGCATGATCCGCCACTACATCATCTGGCGGAACAAGCACGCCGCTGACGAACGCCTCCGGGACATCGTGAACAGGGCAAACATTGCCTGATGCGGCACTGGCCACCAAGGCGGTCGACCGCGGCTGACCGAGATGGACGACAGCCACGGGGCCGACTCAGAAAGGCACCTTGCTGCGCGAGCCCTGCGCTCAGGACGGGCCGCTCGGCGGCAGCAGTCGACGCAGGGCCGCCGCCTCCCGCAGAACCTCCTGGGCCCGGTCGGCACGCCCCATGTCATGGAGTACAAGGCCGATTCGCCCCAATGACGAGGCGAGGCGGGCCCAGTAGGTGTCAGGGTCGGTCTCGGCGAGCCTGCGGTGGATCTCCCCGGCTTCCTCGATGGGGATCAGGGCCGACTCGTAGCGATTCAGCGCGTATAGCACCGAACCCTGCGCGTTCAACGCTTGAGCGAGCGTGGGCAGGTAGAGGTCGTCGCTCCGGGTCAGCCGTCGGTACAGCTCGACGGCCTCCCCGATCCGTTCGACGGCCTCCTCGGGTCGGCCGTTGGAGAAATGGTGTTGAGCCAGGTTGAACAATGCGGCGGCGAGGACAGGGAGGTGGGTGGCGGGGTTCTGCTGCACCAGCCGACGGTGGACGGTGACGGCGGTCTCCAGGACCAGTGCGGCGTCGACGGGGCCTGGCTTCCGATTCGGTGAGAACCGTGCGGTCGCCGGTGGGGCTGTGGGTCGGGGCGGGCGGGGTGGGGACTGCCGGAGGACCTGGTGCCGGATCGCGGTGGCCTCCTGGGCGGCGGCTCGGGCCTCGTCCGACCGGCCGATGTCCCCGAGGACGCCTGCCAGGTCGTCCAAAGCCTCGGCGAGCGCGAGCTGCTCTCCCGCCGAGTTGTGCTCCGCTGCCGTGCGCTGGACGGCCACTGCCTGCCGTAGGTCGTTCTCCGCCTCCGCGAGCCGCCCCAGGCGCCGCATGAGGCTCCCGCGGCCGGCCAGGTTCCGGGCCAGAACCGGGGAGTGGGCCACCGGATCGTGTTTCGCCAGCGCCCAGCCGGCAGCGACCGCCTCCGTCGCGGCTTCGACCGCCTGCTCCCTGCGATCCGACTCGTATCGTCGCAGACTGAGCAGCCGCAATACGTCAGCGAGCCCGGCGAAATGGAGAATGGAGTTGCTCACCTCGCGCCGGTGAATGACGACCGCTTCCTCCGTGGCGCTCAGCGCGTCCTCCGAGCGGCCCTGGGCCGAGAGCTCACTGCCGAGCCTGGCCAGGACGTCCGCCAGGTCCAGTAGGTGAGCGGACGGGTTTCGCTCCACCAGACGGCGCAGCACGGTCGCCGCCTGTTCGAAGGCGCTTGCCGCCTCATCGCGTTTGTCCACGTGGGACAGCGTGATGCCGAAATCGCGCAGCGAACGGGCCAAGTCGGTCAGATGGGTGGCTGGGGCGGACTGGGCGAGCTCCCGGTAGATGGCCATCGCGTCCATGGTCGGTTGCGCTGCTTCCCAGTACCGTCCGAGCAGACGCAGCCGGGCGCCTCGGGCACTCAGCCCCTCTGCCAGCCGGGGCAACGCGGTGTCGGGGTCGGTCCACTGCAGGAGCCGGAGGGTGGCCACGGCTTCCTCGGTCAGATCCAGCGCCGGCTCCGGGCGGCCGAGCGCTTCGGCCAGGTCGCCGGCGATCAGGAAGGATGCGGCAGTGGTGGGCAGATGGGTTGCCGGGTCGGCCTGGATGAGTGCCTTGCCCACTTCGCAGGCTTCCGCGGCGAACCGGAACGCTTCCATGAGCAGGCCGGCGTCGGCCGCTGCTCGGCTGAGACGGTTCAGAGCGGTGGCCTGCTCCGGCATGATCGCGGCATCCGCTTCGGCCATCCGGCGCCGTCCGATGTCCACCGCCTCACCGAGGTTCTTGGCTGCCTCGGCATGCCGTCCGGCGTAGGTCAGGCGCAGGCCCAGTCTGTTCAGCAGCTCCATCCGTCGGAGAGGGTCGGTGACCGCGGCCAGGCGATGCCGGGTGACCCGCTCGCACGTCGCCGCGGCTCCGACGTCCAGATCGGCGTGCCGGTCCTCCCCCGTCCAGCTGCGCACTGTGTCGTCCACCGCCTCCAGCATCGCCAGATCGACGTCCTCGATGCCGGCCAGCTGCATCAGAGCGGAGCTGCCGGCGGCAACGCCCAGATCGGGGTCGCGACGCAACGCCGGGTAGAGGTGCCGGTGACCGACGTGCGGCCACCGGTCGGCAGCGGCGGCGAGAAACGTGACGGCACGTGCGGTCCACGGCGGCGCGGAGCCGTCCGGACGGCGGGCCAGCAGGGCGGTGCAGCCCGCGGCGGCCCAGTCGTCCGTGGAATAGCCCGTGACCGGGCTGCCGGGCAGGGTGAGTGCCAGGAAGTCCTCGGCGAGCCGGTCGGGCAGCAGTGGCTGGAGCACCGCGGCACGTGCCGGGTCGGTGGGCGGGTAGCACACGGCGTGATCGGCGAGGAGAACCTCCGGCGGGATTCCGGGGAGCAGCGCCGACAGCAGCGCCTCGGCAAGCGCACGACTGGTCAGTCCAGTGAGGGAGGCGGTGAACACCATACGTGCCATCACCTCGGCGGGTGTACGGTACGCGAGTCCCTCGTCGGAACCTTCGTATAACGACTGCCAGTTCTCGTGCTCGCGGTCCAGCAGATACGTTGTCAGACCGATCATGCCGGCAGGCGGCCGGCGGCCGTGGACCGCAGCGTCCACCGCGACCAGGGCAGCCATCAGCACAGCAAGGGGCAGTCCGAAGTCCGGATGATCCAGCGAACCCGGCGGCGCGATCGTCTCGGGACGGGTGGCCCTCGGGTAGTTGCGCGCGAAACCGTCCCGGGCGACGCGGAACAACTGCTCCCGGTCCGGGCCGGTGTCGGGCAGGGGCGACAGATACCGGTCAGACGTGTCGACGTTCTCACGGAGCCGGTTGAGCCGACCGCGGACGGCCGGCCAACCGCCCGCCGAGCGCGCCAACAGCAGCACCCGGGCGGGTACCCCCTGCCGCAGTAGCCGATTGTGGAACAGCCAGCTCAGATGGGAGACGGGCCACCGATCGGCGTAGTCGACCAGGAGCAATATCCCTGCACACCCGTCCAGGCGCAGATCCTGGCTGTCCGCTGCCGGCGGATGGGTTTCCGTACCATGAACGGCATCGACCACCTTCCACCCAGCCTTCTGGGAGGCTGCCGCAAGCTGCGCCGCAAGCCGCGTCTTTCCCTGCCCACCTTCCCCGTGAAGCCAGCGCACCGCGAGGCTTCTCCCCGCATCACGCCAGTCCACCAGCGACTGAAGTTCCGCCTCGCGGCCGACGAACTCGACGACCTCGGCTCGAGCGTCGAGCATCCGGCTGGGCTGCGCCCGCAGCCACCCGGCGTCCAGACCGATGACCCGTCGGTGCTCGAACAGCAGATACATCGGGGTGCCGTCACCGAAGACATGGATGTCGGCTCCCATCGCACCGTAGGCGTAGCCGGCCTCGGCCCGTACCTCCTGGAGCCGCTCCGGCACCTGCCCGCCACCGGTCCGGGGCATCACTGCTGTCGGCCGTCCTCACCGGCGGAACCGGGCGCGGCCGGAAGTCGGTGATGATAGTGGATGACGTTTCCACCCTGTACCCCGTACACCGTCCCCTGATCCCGCGCGATATTAGTCTGCACCCACTGCTTGCCGCCTTCGGGAAGCTCCCGCCGGATCGTCTCGACCAAGTTGCGCAGATCAGCCTCCGCGTCGGGGTACTCGCTCAGCAACTGGGCGAAAACCAACTGCCACTGTCCCGACAGAAGCTGCCTGGCCTGGTCGGGGTCGTCCGCCTGCCGGATCAGCAGTGCGTGATGGTCCAACTGTGCCTCCAGGGTGGCATTTTGGTCACCGTTCCAGCGCCGGTACAGCCGCACCGCGCCGTCACGAGCTCCCTGCCAGACATCGGTGGCCATGGCTGCCACCAAGGCCCCCGCACCACTGGCCGCCAACGTCGTCATCGCCTCCGGCAGCATCACTGTCCCCCTCTTGAAGCGCTGTGCCGTCGCAAGTTTCCGGCTATCACACCCAACGAGCAAGGGCACTCTGGGTTGAACACCGCCTCCACCACGGCTATCGACCGACAGAAATCCTGAAGTACCAGGATATCGGGCAACAATCAGGAAATACGCCGATGTCACTGGCGCTTTGCGCGCACGGCTGGGGTCCAGACAAGAGGCGGGCGGCAACAGGCCACCGATGTGACAACCGCCGTGCTTCGACACATCCCACCGCTCCCCTCCCCTGCCTGATGTCGCCTGCCCCCGCCGGTCCCTGCCGGCCCGCCAAATGCCCGTCGTGCTCGTTGCGGGCGCGGCGGGCACCCGGCGCGGGTGTGCGATGAGCAGCAACCTGGAGGCGGTGGGCAGTCATGCCTGGCGGCGGTCCGCGATGACGTCGGCCACGGACGCTGTGGGCAGCGTTCCGGCAAGGGCGACCTCGGTGAGCCGGTCACCGCTCGGGTCGGTGTCAAGTATCGCTTCGCACTACCACCGGCGCAGCACGCCCTCAGCTCTTCCGGGGCGGCGGTCAGCAGCTCGCGGTAGAACTCCAGCCTCTTCACACCACCCAGCGCGGCTGGGATGCCTTCGGCGTTACGCGGTACGCAATCCGGTTGGTGGGGATGGACCGGCTGTGCGCTCATGGGCGTGTCCCTTCTCGGAATCCACCCCGGTTGGCCGGTCGGTGACCAGTGATCCGGTTCGGCGCGAGGTTGACACGTCATCTCATTTGGTGAGTCTGCGGTAACAGATGAGGGTGCAGGCGATGCTCGTGAAAGCGAGGAAGTGCTCGGCTGTGCGTTCACAGCGACGGTGGAGTCGGCGGCAGCCGGCGAGCCAGGCCATGGTCCGTTCGATGGTCCAGCGGTGTCGGCTCAGCCGCTGTGAGGTCTCGACGCCCTTGCGGGCGATGCGGCGCCGGATGCCTCGCTGCGACAGCCACTGCCGCCCCTGCACCTTCTGGCGCTGGTGCAAGAGTTCGGTGAAACCTGTCTGGTCGCCAGAGCCGAGGACGGAATCCACGGGTATGTCATCGGGTTCGTCACCCCGACCGGCACCGGGTACGTACACCTGATCGCCACTCGGGACGACGCTCGCGGCACTGGTCTCGGGCGCTGTCTGTACGCGGCGTTCGCTGACGCCGCACATCGCCACGGCGCGCTGCGATTGAAGGCGATCACGGCACTCGATAACACCGGCTCGATCGCATTCCATCGCCGCCTCGGCTTCGATGCGAAGATCGTCGATGACTACAACGGCCCCGGCCAAGCCATGGTCGTCTTCCATCGCGTTTCACCACTCGATGCGGTGCAGCCCTGAGCGACCAGCCGTCCCATCACCGGCAATCGTTCCCCATGTCGTAAGTGAGGCGTGCTCCGGGAGGGAGCTTCGTCAGGACATGAGGTCTCCGGGAGTTGCCGGCGGCCGGGGAAGACCAGGGCGGCGCGGGTACGCCGGGCGGCGCGATACGCCCCGGTGGGCTGACGGTGCCGAGGATTCTCCATGGCCGTTGAGTGCCGGAGTCGTACGACGAGACGGTGGGGAGCCGGTACCGTGCGACTGCCGCGCGATCGGGTGTGCTCACACCAGGAGCGCAGGGAGCCCCGTCGGGGCAGGGTGACCAAATGGATCCCCTGCCCCGACGGGGCTCGGTCGGCCGGGCGGCGGGTTACCGGCGCCCGGCCGAGGCCGGTGTCGTGTGCGGCGCTCTCCGGCTCAGCCGAAGTTCACGTCGCTGCACCACATGTAGGCCTGGTCGAGGTGCGAGGCCTGCCAGATCACGAACAGGATGTGGTGTCCGGTGTAGCCGGAGGTGTTGACGTTGAACCTGATGTCCTGCGCCGGGGCGAAGCGGCCGGTCTGCGTGATGAAGTCGAGGTTGCCCCAGCCCAGGGTCTGGGTCTTGGGGTTGAAGCCCTGCTTGCTCACGTAGACCCTGAAGTAGTCGGCACCGTGGGACGCCTGGTCGTGCAACTGGACCGTGAAGTTGTTGCTGACGTTGGTCGTCTTCCACGGCCCGGGCTTGTCCAGGCTGGCGTTCCTCGAGAGGTTGTTGCTGCAGAGCGTCCCATCGGGGGTCCGCGCCTGGAACTGGCCACCGAGGCCGTCGCGGAGGGCGCTCATCCAGTTCCACATGGTATCGGGGTTGGCCTGGAACGCCTGATAACACATGGGGTCTTCGGTCTGCATGGCCGGGCTCGTGTGGTTGCTGCCCCACGTCTTCCAGCACTGGTACGCGCGGGAGGCGGGGTTGACGATGGTGCCGTGAGCCTGGGCGGGGGCCGACCAGGTCAGTGCGCCGACAACCACGGCGAACACCATGACGAGCGCCTGGAGAGGCCGGCGGAGGGACGACCGCGAACGCCCGTTTAACGGACTCTGTTTGCGCATGTGGGGGGAGATCCTTCCAATTGCAAGGCTGCTATGGGAGCGCTCCCAATAGTACGTCTTCTGAGTGAAATGTCAATGAAACAAACGGAGTTGATTACAGGGGTGGGCGGCGAGCAGGGAATCCGCCGTGAGCCGGCAGTCAGAACCGTTCCCGGGACCGGAAAGCGAGGATGCGGCCTGGACTGGTGTGCAGGGCGGTGCCAGGGAGGGACGTTCGCAGCATGGCAACGGGACCTGGCTCTGGCGTGAGGGCTGTCCAGTTCCACAACACCCGAGATCCCAGGTCCCGATGGCGCGCTTCCGTACACCCGAGTCGGCCTCGTCGGGCAAGTTGCCTGGTAGGAGCTGTGACTGTATGGCGCATCGAGCGGGGAACGCGGCCGATGGCGCGCGGCGGGAACGTGCGTACTCCTCGGATCCGAACCGACGGCGCTGGAGCATGGATGCCATAGCGAGGGAAGCCGCCGGCAACGCAGATCAGCCTCGGGCGCTCCACCTCACCTGGGCCGCCGCCGCGGCCCCAAAACGCTCGCGAACAGGTGCCGGAACACTTCCCGGCGGGCCATCAGCCAGGCCATGGAGAAGAGGCCTGGCTGATCCGCCCGGGTCCGTTCCACGTTTGCTGACACGGCTGTTCCTGACAGGGCTGCCCCGTGGTGAGCGGGCGGCATGGGCTGCGGCTCGGCCGTCGCCAGTTCCCCACTGATGGTGGTTCCCCCGTCGAGCCCTCCGCCCTCACCCATGTAACGGCCACCAGTTCGACGATCCCTCGGTGGTCCACTGCGAGCACCTCCACGGTCGCCGCCTCGTGCCGGTGCGACACGACAGCCTCCGCGCCAAGGGCCTCTTCGACCACCGCCGATACCGCCCCGCGCACCCGCAGCGGGCACTCCCGCCACGTCCGGAGCGGCCAGGGCCTCGACGAGCTCCTCCCGGTCGATCACCCGACACTCCAACACCGCTTCCGCCTCGGCGAATCCGGCCGCGATTCGTTCCGTCTGAGGGGGAAGCTCCTCCGCCCGCACCCGGGCAGCCGCCTTCCGCTCCCCCGACAACCCCAACCATCGACTGCGTCGGCCAACTTGCCTTCGCTGAGCCGGAATTCAGCTCCGGAGGGACAACGGCTTACCATGACGCCGCGTCAATTCGCGGTCTTACGGATCCGGACCAGCAGGGGAGACTGCCTTTACGACCGGGGCCGCCCGGTCCCCGGCAGCACCACGCCAAGCAGGTCGGTCCACCGTCACTCCACCGAGATGAGGTCTCATGAAGCGAAACCGATCCACCGTCAGCGCGGTCGCCGTGACCCTGTTCACCGCCGGCCTCGCCGTCGGCCCGGCGGCCGCCGCCACCGCCGCCGAGGCGAAGGCCCGCGTCGGAGCCGACTGGGCAACTCAGTCGATCGTCTTCACCGCCGCTGCAGGACAGACCAACGACCTCAACATATTCTCCATGTACACCAGCGACGGGATCCGGCGGATCGGCTTCAGCGACGTGGTCCCGCTCGAACCGGGCGACCACTGTGCGTACTCCAGACCCGAGGACACCACCTCCGTCGTCTGCGAACTGCCCGCCGACAGCCCCCGGCCCGACAGGATCGACGTCTTCCTCGGCGACGGCAACGACACGATCGCCGCCTTCACCCCCGGGATCGGCACCGTCAGCGGCGGCCCCGGCGACGACGAACTGCACGCCCACACCGCACGCACGGTGCTGGGCGACGCGGGGAACGACATGGTCATGGGACCCGCAGCCCTGCACGGCGGCGACGGCATGGACCATCTGATGGGTGACAGCAGCAACCAGCGGATGTGGGGCGGCCGGGGCGACGACATGATCGAGGGCTACGGCGGTGACGACACCGTGCACGCCGGCCCCGGCGACGATCACGCCATGGGCGGGGACGGCCGCGACATCGTCCTCGGCGGCCCCGGCAACGACACACTGGACGGCGAAGGCGGTGACGACCTCGTCTGCGGTGGCACCGGAAAGGACGCCCTCGAAGGCGGACCCGGCCGCAACATCGTCCTTCCGTAATAGGTCATCTCATGGGGCGAGTCGGCGGTGGCAGATGAGGGTGCAGGCGATGCCGGCGAAGGCGAGGAAGTGGCCGGCTGTGCGTTCGCAGCGGCGGTGGAGTCGGCGGCAGCCGGCGAGCCAGGCGAAGGGGCGCTCGTTCTCCAGCGGTGCAGGCCCAGCCGCTCGGAGGAGTCGACGCCCTTGCGGGCGATGCGCGGGGTGATGCCCCTGCTTCGGAGCCATCGTCGCAGGTGGTCGTAGCCGTAGCCCTGGTCGCCGTGCGGCTTGGCGGGCCTGCGGCGACGCCGTCCGCGGCGGGAGCGAATCGGCGGGATGCCCTTCACCAGCGGGACGAGGGCCTGGCCGTCGTGGATGTTGGCTCCGGAGGTTCCCACCGAGAGGGGCGGACCGGACCGGTCGGTGATCAGATGGATCTTCGAGCCGTACGTGCCTCGATCACTTCGATTCGGGCCGGTCAGCTCCCCTTTTTCAGCGCCCGCAGGTGCACCGAGTCGATCGCGCGGCGGGACCGGGCCGGCTCGCCGCGGGCGCCGAGTTCGTCGAGGGTCAGGCGGTGGAGCCTGGCCCACACCCGGGCCCGGGTCCACTCGGTGAACCGCCGGTGGGCCGTGGCCCCGGATGGGCCGAAGGACGCCGAGGGCAGTTGCTGCCAGGTGCAGCCGGAGGTGGCCACGAAGATGATCGCGGCCGGCACTTCCCAGTCGCCGTGCAGGCGACGGCCGCCGCCTTGCGGGCGGGTCGGCGCCTCCGGCACCACCCGCTGGGACAGCTCCCACAGCTCGTCCGGCACCAGTCGCTCCACGATCGTCACCCCCGCAGACCATCGACCACCCCACATGAGATGGCCTGTAAAGCGGGTGTCGCAGGTTCGAATCCTTCCGGGGGCACAGAGAGAAGGGCCAGCTCAGGAGGGGGTTTCTCCCGGGTCGGCCCTTCGGCGTTTCAGGGGCCGTGCCACACGCGTGCTCGTACGCGCTACCAGGTCTGGAGCACCATCCCTCAGGGCGTGTCCGATGGGTCGCGCGACACAGCACCGCCCATCGACGTCCCGGACGAAGCCCTGGTTGGTCCTCGCCCTCGGCCCGACCCATCCGCTGCCGAACGGTACGGTCCACTCCCCCGCACCATTCGGCATCCGACCCGTTACGCAGGAGATGAGACATCCTGTATCCCCTACGGGCCCCGAGGGGGTTTCCCCCTTTGCGACTCGGGGGGTAGCTCCATGTCCCAGCGGAGAGGCCGGCGGGCATGATCCATCCATGACCTCACGGCGAACAAGAATCCGGATTCTGGCCGGTGCGGCGGTTCTCGGCAGCGTGTCCGCCCTGGTGGCTCCGGCCTCGGCGGCGGCCGGCTCCCACGGTGAGCGGGCACAAGGCGGGGCCATCGTCTCCGTCGAACAAGCGGCCGACCTCACAGCAGAGGAAGTGGCCGGGGAGCTCCGGGGAAAAATCGACTCCTCCCAGGTCCGCTACGGCGTGACCGCCTATCGGGTCGTCTACCGCACCACTAACAGCGCGGGCGCCCCCACGACCGCGAGCCAGCTCGTCGTCCTGCCCAAGAACGGAACGCGCCACCTGTCCACCGTCTCCTGGCTGCACGGCACCACCGTCTACCGCAAGGACGTCGCCTCGGAGAATCCGAAGTCGAACGACCGGCTCGTCGCCCTGCTGTTCGCCTCGACCGGGCGGGCCGTTTCGGCGCCCGACTACGTGGGCCTCGGCTCAGGCGAAGGCTTCCACCCCTACGGTGACCCTCGGGCCACCGTCGCGGCCTCGGTGGACGGCCTGCGCGCAGCCCGGACCTTCGCCCACCGGAATGGTCGGGAGCTGAAGCGAAAGGTCCAGGTCAGCGGATTCTCCCAGGGCGGTCCCGCGACCATGCTGGTAGGCCGGGCGCTCCAGCGGAAAGGCGCCGACCGCTACTTCCGGCTGGGGGCTCTCGCCCCGGTCAGCGGTCCCTACCACCTCTCGGCCTTCGAGGCCGCCGCGGCCGACGACAAGATCGCCAAGTCCGGCATCTACCTCGCCTACTTCGTCACCGCCTGGAACAAAATGTACGGCCTTTACACGTCACCCGACGACGTCTTCCGCTCCCCCTACGACAGCAAGGTAGAGGATCTCTTCGACGGCCATCACACCACCGAGCAGATCGTCAGCGAACTACCGGCGGCCTCCAAGGACCTGTTCACCGAGGACTTCCTGAACAGAATCCGCAAGCCCGATGGTGTCCTGAAGGACAGGCTGCGCCCGATGGACAACACGTGCGACTGGCGGCCGAACGTACCGGTGGAGATATTCCACGGCCGGGGAGACAAAGACGTCGACTTCAGTCACGCGACTTACTGCGCCGACCAGTTGACGAGGAACGGTGCTGCACGCCGACTGACCGACGTCGGCGACTACGACCACAACGAATCGGTGCGGCAAGCCCTGCCCCGGATCGTCAGGTTCTTCGACGAGTCGGCGAAGACCGACTGAAGAGCGTCACCGGCAACGGCTGGACGAGCGAAGGGTGCACCTGACCGTGTCGTTCGTCGCCTGTCGGACATGCCCTGGTCCGGAGGCGCCTCATCCCCCACTCGTGCGGATCATGGCACCAAGACGATCAGCGATGGCACGGTCCCGGTCGCTGGTCATGTGCTGATGGATCAGCACGGCCCGAGAGCTGCTGTGCCTCATCCTCGTCAGTAGGAGTTGTCTTCAAATGTCACGCCCACATCAGGAGCGAGGCGAGGGTGACGGCTGCTTGGTAGGACTCGGCGGTCTTGTCGTACCGGGTGGCGATGCCGCGCCACTGCTTCAAGCGGTTGAAGCAGCGTTCGACCACGTTGCGCCGCTTGTAGACCTGCTGGTCGAAGGCCGGCGGGCGCCCGCCGCGGCTGCCCCGCCGGAGCCGGTTGCGGATCCGGTCGACCCGTTCCGGGACGGTGTGGCCGACACCTCTTCGCCTGAGCCAGGCCCGGACGGCCTTGGAGCTGTGGCCCTTGTCCCCGATGACGTGATCGGGCCGGACCCGGGGCCGTCCCGGTCCGAGGCGGGGCACCCGGATCGCGTCCATCACGGCGGTGAACTGGGTGCAGTCGTTGGTGTTCCCGCCGGTGACGGTGAAGGCGAGCGGTCGCCCCACAGAGGCACAGGCGAGGTGGATCTTGCTGGTCAGGCCACCTCGGGAGCGTCCGAGCGCGGGGCTGCGGAGCCCCCTTTTCGGGCCCCGGCGGCGTGCTGGTGGGCGCGGACGACGGTGGAGTCGACCGATACCAGCCGGTCGATGTCCCCGGCCGCGTCCGCCTGCGCCCGGGCGGCCCGGAGCATCCGCTCGAAGGTGCCGTCTTTGGCCCACCGGCGGAAGCGGGTGGGCCGCGTGGCCCACGGGCCGTACCGCTCGGGCACGTCCCGCCAGGCCACCCCGGTGCGGAACTTCCACACGATCCCGTTGAGGACCGTGCGGTCGTCCAGCCGCTTCCGCCCCCGCAGCGACTCGGGCAGCAGCGGCCGGACGAACTCCCACTCCGCGTCCGACAGTTCATGGCGACGTATCACCCGACCATGATCCACCACCCAAAATCATTTGAAGACACTGCCTAGGAGCTCGCCGTGCCTCCTCCACCGGTCAGGCCACCGGATCCCAGGCGCCCGCGAAGAGCGCCACCTCCAGCAGATCCGGGCTCGACCGGGGCCACCCGATCCCGGCCGCGGCCAGTTGCCCGGCCGCGGTCATCCACCGCAGGTACACCCCGTAGCGGTGGGGCGTCCGGCCGCCGTCCCACCGGATCCAGGCCGCCACGGCCACGGCAGATCAGCCACCCGGGACCATCCCCGCGGGTGCGGGGCCGACAAAGCCCGGCCACACCCGATCAAGACCGGGGCGGGAGCCCTCCCCACCGGTCGGCTGTTCACAAGGACCGGTAGATCCCCTCGGGGTCATCGTGGGCCCACGCCGCGAACTCCTCGAAGCCCAGATTGCCGATACTCAGATTCGCGTGGACCTCGTGGACCCCCGCGGGGAGGGTGCGGAACGCGCGGCCGAACTCGATCAGCCGCTCGTGGTCCTCATCGTCCACGCACTCCTCCCGCGTCAACGTGGTGACCGCCAGCAGCGCGCGGGGCTCGGCCCGCATGGTCGTCCGATCGGCCAGAAAGACCACGGCCAGGTCCTCGACGGCGCGGACCGCGGTCAGCACCTCGTCAACGGTCGCCCCCGCCCAGACCGGATCGTCGACAAGGTGGACGTGCGCCTCGTACCGCCGGTCTCCCCAGGGCTCCACCAGCGCCGCCGCCACCTCCCGCCACGCCCGCTCATCGTGGTAATCGGTCCTGACCACCAGGGCATCGAACTCATCACGACCGGCGACGGCGGGCAACACTCTCATGGCTCCTTCTCCCCTGTGACGATCGGTAAGCCGTGCCACGACCGTCTCATGGGCCACTGTCACACCCCGATGCACTCGCGAAATGCCCGCTGTTCGGCGGTCAGGACGCCGCCTTGCGGATACCTCATGGTTTCGGCCTACCACGGCGGCCGTCACCTGTCAGTCTCGCGACATCACGCCGACAAGCTCAGTAACTGCCGCCCAAACCAGCAGACAAACGCTGCTGCTGAAGGCGAACGAAGCCAGGAATCAGTAGCCAATCTCGATGTAGCCGATGTCGATGAACTCCACCACCAGTCCCGGGGTGCGGCGGCCGCCGTCGCGAAAGTAGACCTCTTGGTGCGATATCTCGGCCTCGGGGCAGTGCATCACCTGGGGACGTCCCGCGCCATGGCCGTGAGCCCCGAGGCCGGTCTCGCGCCTGTGCCGGCAGCAGACCGTCCCCGCCCCCACCATGACCAGCACAACGGCGACGGAACGCAGCCGCCGGCGACCACCGACCGCTGACACCGCCCTGACACATCGCAGCAGGAGAGGCTGATCAGGGGCGGGGAGGCGGGCAGGGCGCGACGCGTGGCCGGGGAAGTCGTCACGACCACACGGTCGTGGCCCAGCCCGGGTCGGGTGGAGCGCTCACCCGTTCCGGGAACGCCCCGACTCCCTGGGGCGTGTGATGGCAAGGGGGCCCGGCGCGCACCGTCGGGGCCGCGTGCCGGGGCGCTGTCGGCGGGCCCGGCCTGGCTAGCGGATCACTGGGGTGTGCTGTCCAGCCGGATGAAGGGCCGGGCCGGGATGCTCCAGCCCTGACCGGCCAGGCTCAGGGTGAGCCGGCCGCGCGACCAGGTGCCGCAGACCCCGACCTCTTCCTCCCGCAGGTGGCTGCGGGTGGTGAAGGCGATGGTGGGCCCGCGCTGGTCGTAGCGGGCGGTGTGGACCCCCGAAAGCGGATTGTCGCGGCGCAGCCACCCGGCGATGGCCGCGCCGTCCCTCGGCGAGGGGGCGGGACGCACCAGGGCGTCCAGCACCACCCCGTCCGGGTGGAACCGGAACACCTGCCTGCCGGCGGCGTAGATCCCCACCACCGGTGCGGGCCCGCGACTGGTGCGCCGCCTGTCCATGTGCCGCCCCTCCTGGCCTCTTGCCGGCACTGTCACGAAGGTGGCAGATCGCACCTGAAGGTACCCCCGGTGGCAACGCACGACGACCACGCCGCCCGTGCCCGCCGCACGCTCGGGAACGCCGCAGCGGCAGGGCACCGGCGCCGATGCGATGAGAACGCCGCGGCAGGCCCCTCCATACAGCCTTCGCCTCCCTCTTGATCACCCAACCGGTATACCGGAGACTTCGGTGCACCGTTCATCCGGTCACACCCCTGGGGGGAAATCATGAGACCTGTCTTCGTCGGGCGTTCAGTGCGCCTCGGAGCCTGTGTCACCGCGGCGGTCGGCCTACTCACGGCCGGTCTCGCCGTACCCGCGTTCGCGGACGAGCCGCAGACCGACCAGTTGTGGATCAACGCGCCGTACGAGCGGACGATGCCGCTCGGCACGGACGGCGGGGAATCGCCACCCCGCTCGCTCGACATCGGCCTCTACCACGACAACGACAACTTCACGGTGACCGACGGAAGGGTCACCGTGGACATCTCCGGGCTCGCGGGCGTCGCCGAGGTGGCCTGGCCGCAGAACTGCGCGCCGAGTGGGACGACCGCGGTGTGCGACGTGCCCGAGGTGCCCGTGATCGGGCCCGATTACAGCAGTCAGATCCGCCTCACGGTCCGCGCGGCCGACGGCGCGGCAGCCGGGGCGCAGGGCAGGATCACCTACGAGGCGACGGCCACCGGCGGCCCCGACGGCACGCTCACCGCGCCCCGGGAGAGCTTCGACACCACGCTCACGGTCGGCTCCGGACCCGACCTGGCGATCGCCGACATCCCCCCGGTCGAGCGCGCCGAGCCCGGCGACGACCGGGTGATCCCCTTCGAGCTGACCAACAACGGCAACGAGAGCGCGCACGGCTTCACGGTCACCCTGATGGCCTCCTACGGCCTGCACGAGCTGACCGAGTACGACGCGTGCACGTACACGCGGTCGAGCGGCGACGAGTACGCGCCGATGACGCGCGCCACCTGTTCCTTCGACCACGTGCTGGCGCCGGGCGACTCCTTCGAGCTGCCCAAGCCGCTGACGGTGGAGTTCGCCCGGCACGCGCTGCAGGAGCGGCTCGACATCAGCGTCGAGCCGGGCGGCGGCGCCGAGGACCTCGAACACCGCGACAACCACGTGGCACTGGAGATGGGTGCCGACAGCACTGCGGACTTCTCGGTGACCGGCGACGCGGTTTCCGGTGCGGCGGGCGAGACGGTCACGGCCCGGCTCACGTTCAGGAACAACGGCCCGGGCTGGGTCGGCAATCTCGGGTCCGGCGACCCGGTCGCCGAAGTCCGGCTGATCGTCCCTCAGGGCACCACGGTCACCGGTGTTCCATCCGGCTGTCTCCCGCGCACTCTCTCCGGCGGCTACTACCCGCAGCGGACGGGCGCCCCGCGCTACGACTGCAGGCTGCCGTACTGGGTGCTGGAGAACACCGAGCGCTCGTACGTCTTCTCGCTGCGGATCGACACCGTGGTGCCCGGCACGACCGGTGCCGTGAGCATCCACCCCGGGTTCGGCGAGTTCCCGTTCGACCCGGACACCACGGACAACACGGCGGTCTTGGCCGTCAACTGAACGGATTCCCTGGCGAATTACGGCCATCCCGGCGCGCGGTGCGAGACTGTTCCGCACCGCGCGCCCTGCGGGTAGCGGTCCTTCCGCTTCCCGCTCGGCTTCCGCGCGGTCGAGGAGCCGCTGCCGGCGCGCGGCGTGGTCGTCTCCCACGAGACCGTCCGCCGCTGGTGCGCGAGGTTCGGGCAGGCCCACGCCAACGACCTGCGCCGCCGGCATGCGAGGCCGGGGACACGTGGCTGTTGGGTGCCAAAAGTCCCGTACACGCGTTGAGCCGGGCGCTTGCCAGAGGTCCTGATCTTCGTCAGGGTGTGTCGCGGCACTCATGGACGAGTCCGCCGAGGACGGCGTGGCGCCGGATCCGCCGGGCCGGGAAGGGGACGGCGTCCGGGGCGTCGGCCGGTGCGCGACGCCGCGGGGCCCGGTGCGGCCTTCCGGAGTCGTCCTGCCCGGCGTACTCGGCGAGGACACGCCGTGCGTGGTGCTCGTTGCGGAGCGGCATCCGGTCGGTGCGCTCCGCCCGCACGCCGCGGACGAACCTCGCGGCGTGGGCGTTCGTCTTCGGCGCCCGCGGCGCGCTGTTCAAGATCGCGATGTTCTCGCCCGTGACGGCGGGTGCCGACCTCCAGGACGGCGACGGCAGGCGGCCTGGTCCAGGCCGCGGTGTCGACACGCCCGCCTGCGCAGCCCGTCGAGCGTGCCTTCGTCCGCCTGAAGGACTGGCGGATCTTCCGTCACGCCCGCTGCAGCCCCATCCGCCTCACCGCAGTCGCAGCCGCCGTCCTCACCCTGGAGCAGCACCGCTGAAAAACATCAGTAAGGCTGTTCCTCCAGCACGACGACAACCTGGACCGGGAGATCGGTGTCCTGCTGAACGACACCAGCAACCAACGTCCGTCCATTCAGGAGCCACTTCCGGAACGCAATGTACTCGTCGGTGTCCTCCGCCGTCCCCTCGACGTCGACCAGATGGACCGAGAGCGCGGAGGACTCGATCTCCGGGAGGAAGTCGGCCAGGACCCGCTCCCCCTCCGCGTAGACCGCCTCTAGATTCTCGAAATAGCCCGTGTCCTCGTCCACGTCCCGCATCCAGACGGTGAGCTCGACTCGAATTCCGCCTGAATAGAGGTGGATCCAGCCGAGGATGCCGTTCTTGCGCCACGACGTCTCGAAGCCGTTCTTCGGCTGCCCCTCGGCCTCCCAGCCTTGGGCCTCGAACTGCGCCGCCACGCCCTCACCGGTCAACGGAGAGAGGCTCCGGATTCCTTCCAGCAACTCGACTACTTCAGCCATTCACTCATTCCACTCATGCCATTGCCGGGTACGTGGTACGCCCTGATCCTTCCGCCGGTGAGCGCTTCGGGGAACGCATCGGCCAGAACCTTGTTCACATGCGCGGCGCTCCACTCATTGGACACCATGTAGCGCCCTCCCTTGCCGCCCAGCACCTCGTTCAGCGCGAGCGGCTTCTCCGCCTGATTGGTGATCCTCGATCTGCGGCGAACAGCCCTCCCACCGGGGAAACAAGCAGCTCAAACGAGCCTTCTTCCTGTCCGCGTTCGCCGCCCCAGCCGACCCGGTCTCCCGGGCCCTAAGGCTTGTCCCGTAAATGATTTCAGATGTGCCAGATGACCTGCTCGTTTCTTGGTCAGCCGGCCAGAGTGAGGTTGTGGAAGCGGGCGATACCGAGCACCGCGTGGTGAACGCCATCGCCCTTGAGACGGCAGTCGCGCAGGATCTTCCAGCCCTTCATCCGGGCGAAGACGTGCTCGACGCGGGCGCGGACCTTGCGGTGGGAGGCGTTGCGGCCCTCTTTCCATTCGGGGAGTTCGGCCTGGCCGCGTTCGCGGCGGTGCGGGACGACCAGGCCGGTGCCCCGGTAGCCGCCGTCGGCGATCACCATGGTCCGTCCGACGGCCGCTTTGGCCCTGGACAGTCCCCATACCTTGCAGTCGTTGCGGTTGCCGGGCACCGGTCGGCCGACGGTGACGACGATGGGGGTACCCCCGGACGGAGTCCGGGGAGGGTGTCGACGTCGACGACGACCTGATGGTCGGTGGAGTAGCGGTGGTTCTTCGACCGCTCCGCGATCGAGTGGTCGCGGATGGGCACCAGGGTGCCGTCCACGATCAGCACGATCTGTCTGCGGAACCGCCGCCGCGGCTGCAAGGCGAGCGCCGGCCCGAGGTGGTCGACGATGCGGCCGGCCGCGGACTTCGAGATCCCGAACAGCGGGGCGAGCTGCCGCAGGGTGAGGTTGGTGCGCCAGTACGCGGCCACCGGCAGCACCGGTCCTCCAACGGCAGGCTCCATGGTCGGCCCTTGCGGACCGATCCGGGCGGGGCCGAGTTTTCGCTCTCGCCGCAGCGCGCAGACCTGTTCCTCGACGTCGGCGGGGGTACGGTGCGGGGTGGTCCGTGGTCGGCTCGGGCGGTCGTACAGTCCCGCGTTGCCCTCGGCTCGCCAGCGACGGACCCACTTGTGGGCAGTGGTGCGGGAGATGCCCATCTCCTCGGCCACGTGGGCGACGGGGCGGCCGACCCGGACTCCGTCGATCAGGAGCCGTCTGCCGTGGACGGTCAGCCGGGCATGTGGATGAGACACGAAGACCTCCATTGTGGTGCGGGATCTGAGGGACTGTCTGGATTTGGTGCGCTGCTGTGGGGTTTTCGCTCCCTGGGTCTTCAGTTGCGGCGGAGAGGCGGGGAACACAACCACTGCCCGGGGCCGCCGATCCAGTGGTCGGCGGCCCCGGGCAGTAGGTGGGGCCCCTTCGAGATCATGGCGCCGTAACGCTTTCTCACGCTCGTCTGAACGGCAGCGCCCCTCAGCGCCGCGCACTGTGCGCCGTGGCGATGAGAGGGCGTGTGCTGGCTGTCGCCGTCAGCTGTCCTGGCCGCCGACGGGGATGAAGTTGGCGTACTCCTCAATGCGCTTGATCTGTCCGGCATCGTAGAAGCCGAAGGAGACGGCGGCGTGGACCTCGCCGCGCATGCCGCTTGTGATGGCGACGTGTACCACGTGCTGCTGGAGGACTTCGCCCGGCTGGGAGAGTTGACGCGGGATGTCGTAGCGCATCGATTCGATGAATTCGATCTGCCCTTCCATCCCGGCGATGTTCTCCTCAACGGACTGCTCGCCCTTGCCGTCGTTGTGCCGGACGGTGGCCGTCTCGGCGCACAGGGCCCGGGCAGTCTTCCAGTCGCGGTTTTCCAGTGCGCGGAGGTAGGTGGCGGCCTTGTTCTTCAGGTCCTGACTCATGCGGGTCTTCCTTCGATACGAGTGAGTTGATGGGGGCCGGCAGGGGTGGGGCGTATCAGCTCTGACCGGTGGCGGCGTGGATCAGAGCGCGCTCGCCGGCCTCGATGCGCATCGGCAGATGGTTGCCGGGTGGCGAGAGCGGACAGACGAACACATCCGGGTTCAGGTGGTGGTGCGAGAGCGTGGCCTTGTTGAAGTCGACCGTCACGGTGCTGCCGGACTCCAGCAGCGGCAGCACCAGCCAGCGGCCGATCGTCGGCGTCGAATCGCCGTTGGTCTCGTCGGTGAAGATCACCAGTCGCTGGCCGGGGAAGTCCTGGAGGACGGCCAGGACGTATTCGGCGCCGTCGATGGTCACGGCCAAGTCGACGGGAGCCAGGATGGCTTCGGTGCTGCGCGGGCTGGTCAGCCGCGGCACCTCGATCCGGCGCTCTTCGGGAGCTGCCCGGTACTGGCCTTCGAAGACCAAGGCGGGGTTGTAGGGGAAGGTGTCGATGCCGGTGAGTCCGGTGCGCTCGACGCGGTCTTGGTCCATGACGACCAGGCCGTAGGAGCCATCCGTGCCGCCGGCGAAGCCGACCCGGTTGTCAGGGAACTCCAGGGAGACGCCGGAGGGGACAGTGCTCGTTCCATCGACCAGGCTGCCGGCCACCTGTACTCCGTCGACGGCCTTGGCCGTCACGGTCAGGTCTCCTGCTTCGGTGGTGCGCCATTCGCCGGGGATATCGGGAAGCGTGTGAGGGCCCGGATCGGTGATCTTGGCGTTGGCGACGACCTTGGCCTTGCCGTTCGCTCCGGCGATCTCTTCCCACCGGCCCTGGCGCCAGGCTTCGTAGTCGGCGGGGATCTGCGGTGCAGTCGTGAAGGCTCCCTTTCCTCTCCGCCGCGCTGTGGGGTCGCGTCGATGGCGCGGCGATGGCGTGCGCGGGCATGGTTGCTCAGCCAACGAAGCGCATGGCGCTGCGCGGGCGGTGGTTGGCGTATGAGGCAGGCAATTGGGTGCTGAGGCTGCTCGGCAGGCAACCGTGGGTTGCGCCGGGTGTCAGGCGCGGCGGGCGGCCCAGACGGTGCGCTCGGTGCGTACGGCGAGATCCTCGCGGCGCAGAAGGCTGTTTGGGCTGTTGGTGTCCAGGAGCTCGTCGAGTGCGGCGAGGTCCTCGGGGCTGAGGGCGGGTGCGGCGACGCCGCGGATGCGCTGCAGGCTGCTGTAGGCGTAGCGGCCGATCGCTTCGCTGCGCTCACCTTCGATGTTGATGGTGATGGTGCGCTCGTCCTCGACGGTGAAGCCGGCGGCTGTCAGTATCGGGCCCCAGTCGGCGCCGCGGTGCGGAACGTGCTCAGCGTGGAAGCTGTCGGTCGCAGCATGTGCGCGCTCTTCGAGGCCAGGCCGGTTCTCCGGGGCGTGGGCGGGCAGGAAGCGGGGGAAGCCCGCGAGCTCGACGACGGCGAACAGGCCGCCGGAGGCGAGCAGTTCGCGCACGCTCCGCAGGGTGCGGTCGGGGTTGGCCATGTGGTGCATCGAGGCCGAGGCCCACACCAGATCCGGCGTGCCGAGGTCGGGCCAGTGGTTGGTGTCGAGGTCGGCCTGCACGGTCCGTACGCGCCTCTCGACACCGCGGGCGCATGCCCTCTCGCGCAGGAGTTGGAGGTGCCCGGTCGAGGTGTCGACGGCGGTGACGTGCGCGTCGGGGAAGCGTTCGAGGAGCGCGAAGGTTCCCGCGCCGGTGCCGCAGCCCAGGTCCACGATCTGACGCGGCTCGCTCTTCAGCGGCAGCCAGGCGGTGATGGACGCTAGGTGCTCGGCGAGCACCTCGGCGTCCAGATCGAGGATCTCCGCCTGACCGCCATCCCTGTGTTCTTGGTGGCCGCCATGGTCGTGGTCGGGGTGGTGGCCGTTTTCGCCGTGGTGGGGGGTGTGCTGATGCGTTTGGGGCATGGCATCACCGTAAGCCGGTCATGCGCCTGCCGCACGAGTGCTTGCGGAATACGCAAGAGGGTGGCTTGATGTGCTGCCCGCCACGCAATATCGCCCGCCGCGCCGTGGGCCTTCGGCGCGACTATGGCCCGCTATTCGCAGGGCCCCGGGTGCCTCCGCGGTCGGCTTCGGAGCCGTCGGCGCCGGCGTCCTTCCGGTGGCCGCGGCGGGCATCGCGGTCGAAGATGCCCATGATCTCGCATGGCCCGCCCTCGGCGCCGATGGCGTGCGGCATCATGGTGGGGAACTCTGCGGCCTGGTTGGTTTCGATGCGAAAGCGCCGGTGGCCAAGCATGAGGACGGCGGTGCCGGACAGCACCACCAGCCATTCGCGGCCGGGGTGGGCTCGCATGCGAGCCGGGTTGTCGGGCGGCGGGTCGGTCATCCGCTGACGCATCACGCTCATACCAGGGTCGCCCTTTATGGGCCAGCGCATCAGGCCGTGCGTGCCGTCGATCATCGGGCTGATGACGACGTCGTCGGCGGCGTTCTCCACGAGCTGGTCCAAGGTGGTGTCCAGTGCGCGGGCGAGGGTGACCAGCTGGTCCAGAGCGAGGCGGCGCTGACCGTTCTCGATACGGCTCAGTGAGGACTGGCTGAGGTTGGCGCGCGTGGCCAGCTCCTCCAGCGACCACCCCTGTGCGACGCGCAGTGCGCGGATCCGTTTGCGTACGAGGCTGTCCAGCTGCCCATCTTCTTGCGTCATAGGCAACATGGTATGCCTTCGATGCAACGTGGGTTTAGCGTCGAACACAGATGGTCCAGCACGGGGGGCCAGGTACGACGAAAGGGCGCGACATGTCTGCGCGGACTTCCCACTACGAGAGCGATGCACTGCCCACCGAGACCGTGGATGTAGTGGTGATCGGCGGCGGCGCCGCGGGTCTGAACGGCGCGCTGATGCTCGCCCGCTCGCGCCGCTCGGTCGTCGTGATCGACAGCGGCACCCCGCGCAACGCCCCCGCCGCCGCCATGCACGGCTTCATCGTCCTGGACGGTACCCCGCCGCCCGAGATCCTCAAGCGCGGACGTCGGCAGGTACGTGAGTACGGCGGCCGAATCGTCTTCGGGGAAGTGGCCACGGCCGAATCCGCCGCCCCCTCAGCGGAGGGTGATCTGCGGTTCACCGTCACCCTGACCGACGGCCGCACGCTGACGGCGCGCCGGGTACTGGTGGCCACCGGCCTGCGCGACGTGCTGCCCGAGGTGCCCGGCCTGGCCGAGCACTGGGGCCACAGCGTGGTGCACTGCCCCTACTGCCATGGCTATGAGGTGCGCGATGAGCCCATCGGCATCCTCGCCACCGGCCCCGCCTCCGTCCACCACGCCTGGCTGTTCCGCCAGCTGACGGATGACCTCGTCTACTTCACTCGCGGCACCGATCCGGACTCCGAGACCCGCGCCCGCTTCGCCGCCCGCAACATCCGCATCGTCGAGACCGACGTCAAGGAAGTCGTCACCGAACAGGGCGCCCTCGCAGGCGTCCGCCTGACCGACGGCGCTTTCGTGGGGCGGCGGATTCTGGCTGTGGCCACACAGATGCAGGCCCGTACCGAGGGCTTGGAGGGCCTGCAGCTGCCGATGGAAGACCTGCCCGACAACATGGGCCGTCGGATCGTCTCCGCCATGGCCGGCACTACCGAGATCCCCGGCGTGTGGGTGGCCGGCAACGCCACCGACCTCACCGCCCAGGTCGGCGCCTCTGCTGCGGCCGGCGCCCTGGCCGGCTCCCACATCAACGCCGTGCTGGCCGCCGCGGACACCGACGCCGCGCTCGCCGCCGCGCAGAAGACCACCGGCTGACATGTAAGCCCCCTGCTGAAAAACCGTGCGACCGCCATCCAGCGGTCCGCGCGGTGAGCAAGTCCCCATCTCACCAACCTGGCGACCGGTCCTGTCCCGGCGCTGATTCCGCATGCCCTTTGGGGAAGGAAACCATGAGTATCAATCGGCCTCCCCAGGCTGCGGCCGCGGCGGCCGGCGGCGCGGGAACACCGGATGCGCGTCAGTTGCGCGCGATCCTGATCACCGTCTCGACCGCGTTGACGGCTGTCATCGCATCGGTGTCCGGGCTGAACGTCGCCCAGACTCACATGGCCGTCGAGTTCGGCGCCTCGCAGACCACCGTTCTGTGGATCATCAATGTCTACACCCTCGCCCTGGCCGCGCTGCTGCTGCCGCTCGGCGCGATCGGTGACCGTCTGGGCCGCAAGCCCCTGCTGATCACCGGACTGATCATCTTCGGCGCCGCCGGCGTCGTCGCGGGACTCGCTCCGTCGGCCGGGGTAATGATCGCCGCGCGCGTGGCCGCCGGTATCAGCGCCGCGATGATCATGCCGATCACTCTCGCCGTCATCACCTCCACCTTCCCCGAAGAGGAGAGAGGCAAGGCGATCGGTGTGTGGACCGGTGTCGCCGGAGGTGGCGGCATCCTGGGCATGTTCCTCTCCGCCCTGCTGGTCGACGTCGCCGACTGGCGCTGGCTGTTCGTGCTGCCCGTGGTCCTGGTCGCCGTCGCGCTGGTGATGACTCTGAAGTCGGTGCCCAACTCCCGCGAACACTCCACCCATTCCTTCGACACCATCGGTGTGCTGGTCTCCACCATCGCCGTGATCGGTCTCATCTTCGTCCTGCAGGAAGGCCCCGAGCGCGGCTGGACCGCCCCTATCACTCTGATCAGCCTGGCCGTCGGCGTCGTCGCCGCCATCACCTTCGTGGCCTGGGAACTGCACCGCCAGGACGCATTTCTGCTGGACGTACGTCTCTTCCGTGAGCGCGGCCTGGCCTCCGGCTCGATCACCCTGTTGGTCGTCTTCGGCGTCCAGGCCGGCATCGCCGTCGTCCTCTTCCCGTTCTTCCAGGCAGTGCTCGGCTGGTCGGGGCTGCTGTCCACGGCGGCGATGATGCCGATGGCCGTCACGATGATGATGACCTCCGGCCTGGCCCCGAAGATGGCCGCCAAGATCGGCACCCGCTCCACCATGACCGTGGGCGTCGCCCTGGCCACCCTCGGCCTGGCGCTGATGGCGCTGTTCGTATCCGTCGACGGCGGCTACCTGTCCATCCTGGCCGGCATGCTCGCCATGGGTACCGGCATGGGCCTGTCGATGACACCCTCCACCGAGGCCATCACCGGCTCACTGCCCCGCGCCAAGCAGGGCGTTGCCTCCGCACTCAACGACGTCACCCGCGAGTTCGGCACCGCTCTCGGTGTCGCCATGCTCGGCGCGCTCCTGGCGAACGGCTACCGCAGTGCCATCGACGGCAAGCTCGAGGGCATCCCCCATGGGGCCGCGGACACCGCCCGCGAAGGCATCGCCAACGCCATCGAGGTCGCACCCACCATCGGCAGTCACTCCCAGGATCTGATCCACGCCGCACAGCAGTCCTTCGTCGACGGCTGGCAGCAGACCATGTGGATCGGCGCCGCCGTCATGGCCGCACTGCTCCCCTACGTCGCCCTGCGCGGCCCGAACAACACCGCACCTCTCCAGCCCGACGCCGAGGCAGCTCCGGAGACCGGGGTCGCGGAGAACGTCGCCGCCCGCTGACCTCGCGGGAACTCCGTGCGGACGGAACACGACGCCGCCCGCACACCAGACGGCCGTCGGGCATACCGCGACCTCTCAGTGTGCCCGACGGCCGCACAGCGCCCTGAGCGCAACCCGATACCCCCGATCACCCGCAGGAGTAGCACTCATGAGCACCATCGAGCTGACCGCGGACAAGTTCAACGAGATCATCTCCGGAAACGACTTCGTCATCATCGATTTCCGGGCCGAACGGTGCGGACCTTGCCGCACGTTCGGGCCGGCCTTCGAACAGGTCTCGGACAAACACGAGGGCGTCGTGTCCGCCAAGGTCGACACTGAGACACAGCGAGACCTGGCGCAGGCATTCGAGATCAGGTCGATACCCACCCTCATGATCGTGCGCGAGCGGATCGCCATCTTCCGTCAGACCGGCGCCCTGCCGAAGGCCGGACTCGACGACCTCATCAACCAGGCGCGCAGCCTCGACGTGGACGAAGTGCGCGCTTCCAGCACCGCAGCAGACGAGAACCGGTAGGCACGGTAGGCCCCCTACCGCGCCTCGTCCTACGCGCTCAAACACACGCATCGCACGCCGCGGAGTTTCTCACTTTGTGTCGGCAACGCTTGTGGTCAATACAGCCGGACATCAAAGGTGCTGGGTTCACAGAACACGGAATGTGATCAACGCGCTGCCGAAGTTCGCCCATACCGGAGCACGGAAGGCCCTGCAGGAGGTCACAGGCGCCGAGGACCGGACCCATGCCGAGCAGGCGGCGAAGCAGTTCGCGTAAGGACTACGGGAAGAAGTGGCCCAAGACGGCCCGGAAGATCACCGGCGATCTGGACGAGCTGCCGGCGTTCTACGACTTCCCGGCCGAGCACTGGATCCACCTGTGCACCACGAATCCCATCGAAATCGGCCTTCGCGACGGTACGGCTCAGGGCCGAGGTCACCCGCGGCGCCGGCAGTCGCGCGGCGGCCCTCCCATGGTCTTCAAACACATCGAATCCGCCCAGGCTCACTGGCGGGCCGTGAACGCGCCCCACCTGATCGCCCTGGTCCGCGCTGGCGCGAAGTTCGAGAACGGCAAACTCGTCGAACGCCCCGACGAATCGGGAGGTGATCAGCAAGTCGCGTGACCAGGGCGGTCATGAGACCGGTCGACATGTCGGTCGGCGGGAACCTCCGGGTCGGGTTCGGCTGCTTGACGGGGTGGGGCATGGACGGATTCAGACATGCAGGGTGGGCCGGTAGACGAGCTCTTGGATGTGGCCGTCGAGCGTCCGGCTCTCGATCAGCTCGAGGTCGAAGTCGGCCGCACCCTGGAAGATCGGGGCCAGCCCGGTCTGACCGGTGATCACAGGGAAGAGCGTCACCTGGACGCAGTCGACCAGACCGGCGGCCATCAGCGCCCGGTTCATCGACAGGCTGCCGTGCGAGCGCAACGGCACCTCGGACTCCTCCTTGAGCCGGGCGACGACGTCGACGGCGTCACCGCGCACGACGGTCGCGTCCGGCCAGTCGAGGGGTCCTTCCAGCGTGGTCGACACCACCGTTGCCGGCATGCTCCTCATCCGGATGACCCATGGGTCACCGGACTCCTCGGTGCTCGGGCCCAGCAGCCGCACGAATTGCCGATAGGTGTTGGCCCCGAAGACCATCCGCTGCTCCGCGCCGTACAAGGCGAGGCGGTGGTCGAGCAGCTCGGGGCCTTGCTTGCCCCAGTAGCCGCCCCAGTCGCCGCTGTGGGAGCCGTAGCCGTCGAGGGTGGAAAAGACGTCGAAGGTGTAGGTGGCGGCCATGATGCTCTCCTCGAGTGCGGTTGATCGGGCGTGTGAATACAGACCGGAAACCACGGCGGAACTCATCGCCGGCGGGATGCCGTCCCGGACGAGTGCGTCGCGGTAGGTTTTGGCGGCCGGGTGGCCGACGGGCTCCGGGAGGAGTTCGGCGCGGTCGGACCGCTTCGAACCTTCGGACATCGTGACCTGCCCCGGCATCAAGGGCAGGGCCCGGCGTGCCGCGCGGCGGCCGGGGAGCGCCGACCACACGTCTGCCCGCGGCCACGTACGGCCGCGGATTTGGCCGCTTCGACACCTTCAGCTTCCCCACGCGCGTCAGTAGCCTGTCGCGCGTGGGGACGAGTCGGTGGGACCGCGAACGCCAAGTGAACGAGAACGTCGCCAGGGCGGAGGAGTTGCGCGCGCAGGGGCGTCCGCGGGAGGCCCAGGAGTTCGCGGACCGCGCCATCGCCGCCGCGGAGGCCATCGTCGCGCAGGACCCGGCCGACGCACAGGCCCGCTGGGTGCTGGCCGGACAGTTGTACAACCGCGCCTCCCTGCGCAGCGAGCTCGACGACTACGCGGCGGGCGCCGCCGACGCGTGGCAGTCCCTGACCCTCTACGAGCCCCTGGCCGCGGAGTCACCGCAGCACCTGCCCACCTGCGCGGACGCCAGGGCCCGCCTGGCCTGGATGCTGGCCAACGCCGGCCTGGCCGACGCGGACATGGGCTCCCCCCGCGACCACGCGGCGCAGGCCGTGGCGACCTACGAGCGACTCGTGGCGGACGACCCGGCCCTCCGCCCGGACCTGGCCCGCGTGCACTACCTGCACGCCGAGGTGCTGCGCATTCTGGAGGGTGAGGGCACACCCGCGTCCGTGGCCGCCTACGCGGCCTGCGTGCGCGAGTACCAGTCCCTCGGCCCGCTCACCGGGAACAGCCTGCGGCTGTGCGCGGACGGCGCCCTGCGCCTGGCTTACGGCTACGCGGCCAACGACGCGCACACCGGCCAGCGGGACGCCGCCCGAGAGGCGATGGATCGGTTCGCGGAACTGCTCAACCAGGGTGTCGGCGCCCACGCCCACTACGCCCGCGCCATCCTCCTGCTCTCCGACGCCCAGGCGGCGCTGGGCGACCCGGAGTGGGAGCAGTCCTGGGTCGACTTCGAGTACGTCCTCTCCCAGCTGCCCGCCCCCCTGCCCGCCGACCTCGCCCCGTTCAAGGAGCAGCTCAAGCGCAGGTGACCTCCGCCTCCGCCCAGCCCTGTCTCCCGCAGGGCCTGATCCGCGTGCGCCACCAACCGCATGGCGGACCCCGCGCGGACAGGCGGGCGGCGACTCGCAGGCTTCGCGTACCTCCGCACCTCCGCCCGGCTGGGCGGCGTCGGCGCGTCACAGGCGGGAGCGGACCAAGGCCAGGGCGGCGGCCCTTGGGGCGTCTGGGATCGCACCGTCAGTGGGCACTGCCAAGATGGCAGCCATGACGATCAAGGAAGTGGCGCGTCACACGGTCGCGGAACAGCGGATCGGGCAGGCCTCCGAGGACATGTGGGGGCGGGCATACGACCGGTGGTACGAGATGCGCTACGGCGGCATGTAGTTGCGGCGCGGGCTCAGGGAACTCGGCGAGGAGCCGGCCGACCACATCGCCGCGCGGACCGTGCCGGACCCTGCGCGCGTACGTCCGATTCCCGTACCGCCCTGGTCACGGCGGCGGAGTGCGCCCTGGGTGTACTGAGCCTCGCCTGTTTCCCCGACGGCGACTTCGAGGTGCCCCTCCCCTGGTGTCGGAGACGCTCGGCAGCGAGGAGCTGCACTACGAGGAGAGGCGGGAGCCGACCTCTCCGGTGACCACGGCCCGGACGTGGACCGACGCGTTCGCATGGTCCGTGATCAGCGGCCTGGTATGGGAGCGGAACCGGGTGATCGGCCCTCTGCTCCGCAGGGACTGCGCACCCGCCATCCGTGACGGCGCGCCGTACTCGCGGCGGGAGTCGGTGTCCGACCCGGCCGACCTCGCCGAGCTGGACGCGCTGTGCGCCTGCCTGGCCGTCGTGCAGGGGCGCTTCCCCGGCGCGCTCCCTGGCCCGGTGCCGCTGGGCAAGCCGGATGCCGCCGAGCGGGCGCGGTCGGCCGCAGAGCTGGATGCGGCCGGGACGCTCTCGCCTGACCAGCGGCTGTTGCGCGTCCTGCTCGACGACGACCAGGCCGCGTTCGAGCAGGCCCTGCGCGAACGACTCGTGGTGCATCGCGAGAATGCCGGCGCAGACCCGGCTGCCCGGAGCCTGCTCCCGGTGGGGGCCGTCACGCCGCCGCTCTCGCTCGTCTCGCACACGGCCGGCAGCTGGGCATCCGGTCCGCCTACCTGCCCGAAGCACTGGTGAGTGCCCCGCGACAGTAGACGGCCGGCGGGCCGCGCCGACCCTGTCCTGGCCCGGCCCGCGGCTCGGACAACTGGATGAAGCGGCAAACCCCCTCTGCCGGATGGATCATGGTGGGGTGATACGCCGCCGTGAACTCAACGATGGGCGTCGAGTAAGCGATGCGGCGATGATGTGCGGGTGTTCTACGAGGATCTCAGCGAGTACGACTACCAGGACGAGGATGCGTTCACGGACAGGGAATCGGGCGTCTACGCGCTCTGGTACCGCCCGGCGTACACCCGCCTGAACATCGGGTGGCTGGAAGCCGGCAAGCCGTACTCGACTGGAACGGTCCCCACGGTGTTCGTGGAGAAGCTGAAGGCTGTTCAGGAGGTCCAGTGGATGAACGTCTGCCTTGGGGTGCACGAGTGCGACCTGTGTCCCGAGGAAGGGGCTCCGGAAGGGAACGGGGAGGTCCGGATCCCGGGCGTGCCCGGCATCGCCTATGCCGCTCCGCTCCTGATCACGCACTACATCACCACACACGGCTACCGACCGCCGCGGGTCTTCATCGATGCCGTTCTCGCCGTCGATCTCGACGCGTGGGCCGCCGCGCGATGGCCCAACGTCACCTTCCCCTGGGTCCCGGATGACGCCGAACGCATGCTGGAGTAGGGCCGAGCGAACCCTACGTACGCAGCCAGAGCCGGATCGACGCGACGGTGACCGTCCCGTGAAAGACGTAGGCCTTCTTGTCGTAACGAGTCGCGACCGCACGGAAGATCTTCAGCCGGTTGATCGTCCGCTCCACTTCGTTGCGGCGCCGGTGGATCTCTCTGTCGAACCCGGTCGGACGGCCGCCTTTACTGCCGCGCCGCCGGCGGTTGGCACGCTGGTCCTTGGGCTCCGGGATCGTGTGCTTGGTCTGGCACCGCCGCAGACAGCGACGGTTGCGGCGCGACGAATGGGCTCTGTCACCGCCGAGGTGATCGGGCCGAGTACGCGGGTGTCCGCCGGCGGGCCGCGGAACCCGAATCTGTTCCAGTACGGGGATCAACTGTGGGGCATCTCCCCACTGGCCGGGAGTGAGGACGAAGGCGGGGCGGCGACGCCCACCCTCGCCCGCCACATGAATCTTGCAGGTCAGACCGGCTCTGGAACGGCCCAGGGCCTCGTCGCTCCGATGCCGGACCGGCATGCTTCGTCTGCCGGGGACTCTCGGCGGGCGGGAGTGAGCCCCGCCGCGTGCTGATGAGCCCGGCAGGAGGTCGAGTCCACGCTGACCACGCCCCAGTCGGTCAGGCCCTCGGCATCGGCGTCGGCCTGAACGGCCCGGAGGGTCCTCTTCCACATGCCGCCTGCTGACCACCTGCGATGACGGCCGTGAACCGTTTTCCACGTCCCGAAACGGGGCGGCAGATCCCGCCACGGCAGGCCAGTCCGCTGCCGGAACAGAATCCCGTTGATCACCCGGCGACGGCACTGCCACCGCCCACCCCGCCCCACGACGACCGAAACGATCCACCAGGGGGCGGGTCACGTGACCCATCGGACACGACCTAACGGCGGCGACAGGAAAACCCGCGGTATCAAGCGTCACCCGCTCGCCGATACCCGCGGCGCCGTCCTGGTGGCCTGCGTGAGTGCGGCCAGTGTGGGTGACCGCGATGGCGCCGTGGCGGAAGCCGAGCTGCTTCAAGCAGGCCCTGCTCGTCCTGGCCCGCCTGCGCAAGAACGAGACTTCGCCCAGGTAGGGGCGGGTTTGGGGATGTCCGAAGCAACGGCGTGGCGGTACGTGGGCGAGGCGCTGGAGGTGCTGGCCGCCGGACCTGCACAGAGCCCTGGTGGGTCTGGGCGAAGAGGACTTCGTCATCGTTGACGGAGCCTTGGTTCCCACCACTCGGAGTGGCCGCGGACGAGCCGTACCACTCGATGCAACACCGCCGGCCCGGAATGACTGTGCAGGTCACCGCCTGCCCGGACGGCTCCTTGCCCTGGTTCCCGCGCGCGAACCGGGACGCCGCCATGGCCTGACCGCGGCCCGCGTCCACGGCATCGGCCAGGTGTGCCTCATCAGACGGATCCTCGTCCTGGCCGACCGCGCCGGCCAAGGCGCCGGCCGTTGGGTCACCACCGGTCTCGGGCGATCGCCCGGTGGGGAGTTCGCCCCGGTGCAGCGCACCGCCGACCATGCACTGGCCCGGGTCCTGTCGAAGGCGGCATGGCAGGTCCGAAGTCCCGGCGGATGTTCCGCACAGTCCGGGTCGGCCCCGGCCGCGTGGCCGTCGTCACCAAGGCCGTCCTCACCCTGGAGAGGCAGCGCTGAAGAGGTTCACTCGGCGAGGTCTCGTTGCCGGGCAGCGTACCGCCGGGACTTCGTTCGGTTGCCGCACACCCGCATGGAGCACCAGCGGCGACTGTGGTTCTTCGAGGAGTCCCAGAACACCCAGCCGCAGGTGTGCTCGGCGCATCGCTTGAGCCGGTGGACATGCCCGCTGAACACGATCTCCGCCCAGGCGGCGGCGAGACGGGCGAGGGCGGCTCGGGCAGGTGGTGCGTCCACGGCCGGGATCAGCGGCGCGTGCAGGTCGCTCAGGCGGACCAGGACGGGCACCTGGGACAGCACCGCGTCGGCGACGGCAAGGCGGTGCGGCTCCACCGGGTCGTCGGTGTCCAGGGCCTCGCGGATGCCGGCACGCAGGTCCAGGAAGGCGCGGTGCTCGTCGGCCGTCAACCGCAAAGACGGCTCCACCAGACCGCGGCCGGCCAGCCAGTGCACCAGCTCGCCGGGGGTCGCGACGTCGTCGTCGCCGCTCTCCAGGTCGACGGTGTTGGTGAAGGCCTCGACCAGTTCGGCGGCCGGAGAGGGGTGGAGCACGGGCGTGCCGCCTTTCTGTCCTCGGGGACCTGCCGGGGGTCCGATGGCAGTTCCGACGGGGTCGTCGGGCTGGGCGATGGACCGGTGGCCCAAGAGTGCTGCGCACTCACGATACCGCTGCCATACTAACCACCAAAAAGCTTTAGGGGGTTGGTTGTGGATGGTGTGACGGACGAGCGGGTACGGGTGACGGAGGCCGGGCCGACGTCCGGGAAGGCGGCGCCCGGCGACCGCAGCAATCGCAACACCGCGGTCCTGGTGGGCTTCACCGCGATCACGAACCTGGCCGACGGCGTGACCAAGGTCGTTCTACCGCTGATGGCGACCACCCTGACCGACTCCCCCGCCCAGGTGGCCGGCGTGGGCCTGACCCTCACGCTGCCCTGGTTGCTGGTCGCCCTGCACGTCGGCGTCCTGGTGGACCGCTTCGACCGCCGTCTGCTGCTGTGGCTCGCCGACGGAGCACGCATGCTCGTCGTTGGGGCGCTCCTCCTGCTGGCCCTGCGCGACCAGGTGACCATGCCCGCCCTGTACGCCGGCGGCCTCGTCCTCGGCGTCGCCGAGGTCGTGGCGCTGACCTCCGCGGCCACCCTCGTGCCCTCCGCAGTGGCTCCGGCCGGCCAGGAACGGGCGAACGCCTGGGTCGCCGGCGCCGAAACCGCCTGCAACGAGTTCTGCGGTCCGTTCGTCGGCGGACTGCTGGTGGCCGCCGGTGCCAGTGTGGCGCTCGGCTGGACCGGGGCGGGCTACCTGATCGGCACCCTGATCCTGCTCCTGCTCGTGGGCCGGTTCAAGCCGCAGGCGGACGACACCCGCCCGGCCGGCTCCGTCAACCAGCGCATCGCCGAGGGTGTCCGCTTCCTCTGGCAGCAGCGACTGCTGCGGCTGATGGCGCTCGCCCTGACCGTACTCTCCGCCTGCTGGGGGGCGTGGCTCGCCTTGATCCCCTTGGTCGCCACCTCGCTGATGCACCTCGACGCGCGCGAGTACGGCATCCTGCTCAGCGCCCTCGGTGCCGGCGGCCTGGTCGGCGCGCTCACCGTGACGAGCGTCAACCGCCTGCTCGGGCGCCGGTGGTCCATGTTCGCCGACCTCGTCGGCACCGCCGCCATGGTCGCCGCCCCGGTGATCTCCACGAACCTCTGGGCGGTGGGCGCCGGCGCCTTCCTCGGCGGCATGGGCGGCATCCTGTGGACGGTGAACTCGCGCACCCTCAGCCAGCGTCTCGTCCCGGACGCCATGTTCGGCCGCTACAACGCCGCGGCGCGGCTCTTCAGCTGGGGCGCGATGCCGCTGGGCGCGGGCCTCGTGGGCGTGCTGGCCGAGTGGTTCGGAATCCGCACCGCATTCGCCGTGTTCGCCGTGGCCACCCTACTGATCATCATCCCGTTCCTGCGGACGGTGACCCCGCGGGCGCTCGCCGAGGCCGAGGCCGCACCCCGGGCCGACTGAGTCCTTGCAGCGCGTTGACCGACCAGGTGACGGGCACGCTCATCGGCGACCTGGCGGGAGGCGCGTTTGCCCGTGGCCCCGCAGTACTGCGGAGCCACGGCGACCGACATCCGGCCGGCCTCGGGCACCGACACGTCGTCGATCACCCGGGCCGTCGGGGCGATCAGCGGCAGCAGCCGCGCACAGATCCGCCGCTGCACCGGCACCGGGTCCCCGGTGGACTGGTTCACGGACTGCCGCGGGTTCTGTTCGTTGCCGTTCGGCAGCCGCGCGGTCATGGTCTGGGTGGACGTGCGGCGGCCGTCCGGCATCAGGCCCCGCAGACAGCGGTCGCCCTTGGCCCGCTGGTCCTTGCCCGGCACCGAGGCGAACACATCAGCCGCGTACAGCGCCGACTTCGCCCGGGTCCGGTTCACTTCGTGTGCGTCCATCCATCCCACATGCCCGGGAACAGGCCGATCCCGAAGACCCACCGGAGTCCTGCTCAGTCGTCGGCCGCGACGAGGAGCGTGATCCGCCCGACCGAGCGGTCGATGAGCACGAATTCGTGGAAGCACTCGTGCGCGCGCCCTCGGTCGTGGACGCCTCGTCCCCGAGCCCACTCAGGTGGTGGACGCGGTCGTCGGACAGACCCTGGACGGGTGAGTCCGAGGTGATCAGTGGTCGAAGGCGATCGGCGACCTGGGCGGTGGGTGCACCGGTGTGGTGGCCGTGCCGGATCACATCGGCCGTTGCCAGGACTGGCCGGGCGATGCGGACGGGCACGCCTTCGCAGGTCAGGCCGCCGTGCCGCTCCAGCCCGAGCTGTCCCTTGAGGGTGTCGTCCACGGACTCGACGGCCCGCGGACCGACTTCGGCAGCGGCTCGCCCGGCCGGGACTCCTCCCGCTCGAACGAGGGTCGCAGCGAGGCGACCCCCTGCCTGGCCGCACTCCGCCGGGGCGGAGTCGGTAACCCACATGGCGTCGAACCGGAAGGTCGTGTCGGCGGCGCGTTCCCGGATGACGCGTTTGGCCAGGTGGGGAGGTCGTTCTACGCCGATCAGTAGGGTTCGTCCCATGGACCTCCCTCGTATCGACGCCGGCCTGCTCGACCAGTGGTGTTCGCACCACCTCGGATCGAGGATCACGGCCGAGCGCTTCCGAAGCGGCCGGCTCTCGGCCGTGATCGGTGCCGTGCTCGCCGATGGCCGAGAGGTCGTCATCAAGGTGCGGGAGCCGGCTGCTCGTCTCGAAGGCTGCTTCGCCGTGCAGAGTCTGCTGCACGCTTCCGGGTATCCGGCTCCCGAGCCGATCCTCGCGCCCACTCCGCTCGGGAGGTGGACCGCCAGTGTCGAAGCACTGGTCGAGGGAGGGGATGAACTCCCGTCCTCGGGACGGGATCCGCGACCGTTCGCGTCGGCTCTCGAAGCGCTCGTGCGCACCGCCCGTCCATTGGCCGCCGGTGTTGACCTCGAACCGAAGCCGTCGTGGAACCGCTGGGACCATGACGAGCCCGGGGTGTGGACGACCGCCGAGGACGTCGAGCGGCCCTTCCACTCGGTGGTGGGTCCGGACTGGCTCGAACGGACCGGCCGGGCTGCGCGCGAACGGATCGCTTGCCGGCAGGCGCCGAAGGTCATCGGCCACGGCGACTGGTTCCGGGAGAACTTCCGCTGGCGCGGCGAAGAGCTCCACGTCGCGTACGACTGGGACAGCGCGATCGTGGAGACGGAGGCGGTGATCGTGGGAATCGTCGCGACCTATGTGGCCCCGTCCGTGGAGGAGTCGGCGGCGTTCCTCGCGGCGTACCAGGAGGTGGCCGGCCGGCGGTTCGAACGCGATGAGCTGGAAGTGAGCTGGGCGGCCGTCCTTTGGCTGCGGGGGTGGAAGGCCAAGCGGCAGGTGGTGACCGGCGAGCCGATACGGTCGCTGTCCGAAGACGAGGCGATCCGGCTGTCCGCACTCGCCGGGCTCTGAGCGCCACCGCCCAGTGGCTTGCCGCACAACCTTGGTCGGGCAATCGGTCCAGGCTCGCGCTTGCGCTTGCGGTGGTGGAGCTTGCCGGCGCTCGGGTCGAGCGCGGCGAGCATGCGCGTCACGCCGTCGTGGCGGTTGTGGGTGGCCCTCAGCCGGCGCGGCGAACGGATGGAACGCCACGCTCTGCCCTCGCGAGGCTGGAGGTTGAGCGGGCCGAACTCGTCCACGCAGACCACTCGGCCATCGGCGGGCGATACGTCGTAAAGCTCCGGGGCCCGGTGCATCCTGGCGATGAACGCGGAGTCCGTGGAGGCTTTCCACGTCGTGGTCGTCCGTCAGGAGACCCTGAGCGCGATCAGGTGCTCGGCGAGCTTGAACGGGCTTCGAGTGGAAAATGCGACGATGCCCCAGTCGGTGGAGACATCCGGGCGATCAGGCAGATGCGCTTGCGTACCTGTTCACTGATCGCCTTCGGTCGTCCCCGCTCCATTCTGGGGTCGGCGCGTCGAACCCCCGCTCGTTCAACGCGTGGATGACATCGCGCACGTAGTCCTCGCCGATCCGCAGCGGTGAGGTGATGTCCCGCATCGACCGGCCCTGGGCGGACATCGGCACCACGATCGAGCAGAGCCACCGGGTGGCGGCCCGACCGCCGGGCGACAGCGATTCCGGGGGTGGTGACGGCTACCGGCGGCTCGGCGCCCCGCCGGCCCGGTCGTTCGATGGCACCGACCGCAGCGAGCGCCGACCCCGGGCACCGTGGCAGAACCCACACACCGGATCCGCGCCGCCCATACCGCTTCCACCGTGACCGTGTACCAGGCCTACGCACCGGAGATCGGCCTGCCGGCCGCCCGGGACGGCGCTTCCCCGCGGCCTGGAAGCGGGACCGGACGGCGTGGATCAAGCCGTCGTTCCTCTGGATGATGTACCGCTCCGGCTGGGGCACCGAAGACGGCCGGGAAACCGTCCTCGCCATCGAAATCACCCGGGAAGGCTTCGAGTGGGCCCTGAAGCACGCCCGCTCGGCCCACTACGCATACGGGCTGCACCCCGACCGCGCCACCTGGAAGCGCCGGCTGAAACGAGCCCCGGCCCGGGTCCGGTGGGACCCCGAACGCGACCTGCACCTGCGGCCGCTTCCCCATCGCTCGCCGCAACTCGGCCTCGCGGGTGAGGCGGCACACAGATACGCGGAGGAATGGACGGTCTCCATCACCGACGTCACCGCGCTCGCCCACACGATCCATACCCGGGTGAGGGACGGTGAGGGACGGAGCTCTGGAAGCCGCCCGGCGACTCCTGCCCGCGGAACGCCCCTGTCCCACGGCCGACAAACCTGACGGCCCATCTGCACGCCCGACTCGGGAACAAGCGGTCACGGCAGGGGGTGACGGTCGTCCGGAATCCGGGTGTCGGGGGGCAGCGGCGAGAGCTCCGCGGTGAGGGCCTCCCCAAGGGCCGGAGTCAGCCGGCCCACAACCTCGGTGATGCCGAGCTGGACGGTGAGTTCACCGGTGTGCAGGCGTACGAGCGCTTCGATGAGTTCCGCATAGGTGTCCGCCGCTGCCCGGGTGCGGCGGCGGGCGGTCAGCGCGATACCGAGGGCCAGCGGCGCCGCGGGCCACCACCACCAGGCGAGCGGCGCATAGAGCAGGGCCCATCCCCCGAGTACGGTCGCCTTGCTCAGTTCCTGCCGGGCAGCTGTGAGCTCTCCTCGGGCGTGTTCGGGCAGGACGAACCACAGGTGCGGCCACAGGACGGCGATTTCGAGGTGGTACTCGCGTTGCAGGCGGGTGGCGGCCGCGTGGATGCGGTCACCGGTCCAGGTCGGCCGGTCCGGCAGGTCGGGGGCAACCGCCAACAACGCCTGATATGCGGCGATACGGGGAGCCGGGTCGGGCGGATCCCCTGCAGCGAGTCGAGCCGCCGCGTCGTCACACGCGGTCTCGTAGCGTTGGGCGCGGCGGATCCACCGCTGACGTCGCCGGCTGGTCCTGCGGGCCGCCCAGTGCCGGGCGGCGAACGGCCACGCGCGCCAGTCGGCGGCCAGTACGGCGCCCTCCAGACCGGCCCCCAGGGCGCGCGCGGCCAGCCCCACGGTTGCGGCACCCGCCAGAACCGCGGCGAGGAGGAGTACCTGCCCGCCGGAGTGGGCCGCCGTGGGCGACCCGGCCCACTCGGTGATGCGCGTGGCGAGCCACGAGGGGTCCAGGGCATGTCGATGTCCCAGGACACGAGCAGTCGCTGCCACGGCGAGATAGAGCGCCCCCGGAAGGACGAGCAGACTCAGCCACTGCTCGGCAAGCTTCTGTCCGAGTTGGCGGAGAAACGTGTCCATGTCACAGCCGTGTCAGGCGCAGCGGCTCACCACTCAGGGTGCAGCGCGGAGGGTCGTCGTGTTCCGCGCGGCTGTGCCGGCTGCAGCGGTCGGTGGGGCACACATAGACCGCGAGCGCAGGCAGATGCGCGTTGGCGCCGGCAGGCCGCAGGCCACGGACCGTCGGCATGATCCCTCGGGCGTCGCCGGCGGCCAGCAGGGCCTCGTGCAAGGCCGTGAGGGCGGGTTCCGGGTCGGCCGCGGACCGTATCGCTTCGAGAGCGGCGTCCAACGCCCGTGCGTTCCCGGCCTCGATGAGCGTCTGCCGGATGTACGGCGTGTTGCCGCACACGTACCCGATTGCCGTCCGCAGCCGTTGTCCGGTGTGCCCGGCGTAGGTCATGGCGTGTTCTCCCCCCGCCTCCATGGCCGGGAACGGTAGCAGCCCCTGACCGACAGCGTGATGGGTTTGTCACATCTGTCCGTGACGCGCATGCTTGTTGCCGACTTCCAGGGGGGTGGGGACATGAGCACGCACGAGGAGTGTCCGCTGGCGGCGGTGCAGGCGAGACTGGCCCGTGTGGAGGCGACCGGCGAGAGGGGTCTCCTGCTGGAGCCCGGCGCGGCGGAGGAAGCCGCGGCGCTGGCCCGGTCGCTGCCGTTCGCGGGAAGCGCCGAGAGATTTCTGGAGAGGCTCGTCGTACTGGCCGTCCTGCACCTTCAACGTCACGGGGCCCGGGTGGCCGCCGGCGTGCCGGGCAACGAGGACCTGGATGTCGCCAAGCGGCTGCTGACCCCGTTGCTGCGGTGGGGCGGCCCGGACCATTCCGCGTCCTCCCCTTCCGTTTCGGCGGAGCGAGCGATTCCCATGGCAGCCGCTCTGAGCCGGCTGGTGGCCGGAGTGGCCGGTGCGGAGGCATTGTTTCCCGCCGTGGCCAACCTCTGGCGCCGCGTTCTCACGACCGCCTCCGCCGACCCGGTCCGGGCCGCGTGCCTCACCAACCTGGCCGGGCTGTACCTGTGGCACTTCCAGGTCAGCGGCCGCGCGGCGGACCTGGACCAAGCGGTGGGCCACGCCCGGCGCGCCATGGCCCTGTGCACCGAGGGCACGTCGGCCATGGCCGTCGCGCGGTACCAGTTGGCCGGCGCGCTGTCCCAACGTGCCCCCCTGGGAACGCATCAGGGCGATGTCGACGAGGCCCTGACGCAGTGGCGTCTGCACGCCGAACTCCTCCCCGAAGGGCACCCGGAGCGCAGCAAGGCGAGGGAGCAGGTCGTGTGGCTCCTTCTCCACCGGTACTGGACCCGCCCCGGCACCGACCCGACGGAACTCGTGAACGCCTGCCGGACGGCGCTGGAGGAAGGCGGCACCCCCGAAGGAATCCTCCTGCTTCGGAGCGTGCTGGCGGCGGCGCTGATCGGCCGGTACGAACGGCTGGGCGAGCGGGCCGACCTGGAGATGTCCATCTCGCATGCGCACAGGGCGTTACAGGAAAAGGGCCTCCCCCGTGAGTGGGCCGGCGAACTGAACGAGAACCTCTGCCTGGCCCTCACCTGGCGTTATGGACTCACCGGTGATGCCGGTGACCTTCAGACCGCAGTGGAAGTCGGCTGGAGGGCGGTGAAGAACATGTCGCCCCAGGACTCCGACGGCACGGGGCTGTCCAACCTGGGGGAAGCCCTGCGGATGCGCTTCGAGCGGTTCCGCCGCATCGAGGACCTGAACTCCGCGGTCGACGTACACCGCAGAGCCGTCGACTGCACCGACGACGTTCCCTCCAGAAGGGCGGCCAAACTGTCCAACCTCTCCGTGGCCCTGCGCATCCGCTGGGAGCAGACGGGCAGGTCCGCGGATCTGGACCAAGCGATCGAGGCGGCGCGGGAGGCGTATGCCACGACCCGCACCGGTGATCCCAAACTGCCGGTCATCCTGACCAATCTCGGCCTCGCGTACGCCTGCCGCTACCGACGTGACGCGATGCTCGCCGACCTCGACCGCGCGATCGACGCAGCCCGGAAGGCGATCAGTGCCGCGGGCCCCCTTCATCCCGACCGTCCCGGTTTCCTGTCCAATCTCGGCCTTCACCTCCTGCGACGCCACGAGCGAACGAAGAAGATCGGTGACGTGAAGGAGGCGCTGGCGATGGCGGACGCGGCGGCCGCTGCTGCGGCCGGCCGCTCCAAACGATGGATGTACCTGATGAACCTCGCCTCGGCCCATCTGACGGTTTTCGACGTGACCGGCGAACGGCGCGCGTTGGAGGCCGCCATCAACAAGCAGCGAGAAGGCATCGAGGACCTCCCGCCCGACCACCCCGGCCGGTGTGGTTCCCTGGGAAACCTCACCCAGATGCTGCGCATCCTTCACGAGACGACCAAGGAGCCGTCCTTCCTGGACGACGCCGTTGGCACCGGACGCGCCTCGCTGCGGGCCGCGCAGGGCAGCGACCGGAGCATCGCACTCGCCTCTCTGGCGCCGGTGTGGGATCTCCGTTTCCGGCTTTCCGGACGGGACCGAGACCGCAGGCGGGCGCTGGCCGCCTACGCCGAGGTCCTGGGCACCGCCACGGCCGGGCCCACCGAGCGGGTGGATGCCGCCCGGCTCGCGGCGCGGCTGACCGGCACGCGGGCTCCCGGGCAGGCGGCCGACCTGCTGGAAACCGCCGTCCTGCTGCTCCCCCGGATGACACCGCGCCAACTCGACCGGGACGACGCACAGCATGCCGTGTCCCAGGTCGGCGGACTGGCCACCGACGCCGCGGCCTTCGCTCTGGCCGACCCGGCCGGCACCGCGACCGCACGTGCGATGAGGGCCCTGCGCCTGCTCGAGGCGGGGCGTGCCGTCCTGTTGAGCAGGGCGCTGGACACGCGGAGCGAGCTGACCGATCTCGAAGCCCGCCACCCGGAGCTCGCGGACGAGTTCAGGGCCGTGCGCGACCTTCTCGACACGGCACCGGGTCAACCGCTCACGGCATCTCGCGCCGAGGGACGGGAGCACTACGACCGCGTGGAACTCGCCAAGCGCTTCGACGACGTACTGTCCCGTATCAGGGCCTGTCGCCACTTCGAGTCGTTCGCGCTGCCGCCCACCGCGGAGGAGCTGCCGGCCGAGGCCCACCATGGGCCGGTCGTCGTGTTCAACGTGGGTTCCCACCGCAGCGACGCACTGCTGCTCACGAAAAACGGAATCACCTCACTCGCGCTGCCCGAGCTCACACGCGGCGCTGTGAACGGCGCGGTACGCGCTTTTCAGCGGGAGCTGAGGCGGGCAATGGCGCCCACCGGTGACCGCATCGCCGCCCAGCAGGCTCTGCACGACATCTTGCAGTGGCTGTGGACAGCGGCGGCCAAGCCCGTACTGGACGCCCTCGCCCCCCTGCTCACATCGAGGAGGAACGATGGTTCGCCGCCCCGCGTGTGGTGGGTGACCGGAGGGCTGCTCGGTCTGCTGCCGCTGCACGCCGCCGGGCACCACACAGGATCCTGGGCAGGCCGCGGCCACACGGTCATGGACCGGGTCGTCTCGTCGTATGCGCCGACCGTACGGTCCTTGAGGCACGCACGACGCACGAGCACCGGCGGCCGCGTGACCGGCGGCTCTCTCATCGTGGCCATGCCCACCACACCCGGCCTGCCGGAGACCGAGCGGCTGTGGCACGCTCAGGAAGAGGCGGCGGCAGTAGCCGCACACCTGCCCGACGCTGTAACGCTCGTGGAGCCGGCCGACCCGGCCGCGCGGCCTGATGCTTTGCCGACTGCCGCCCGGGTCCTCGACCTTCTGCCGGGCTGCTCGATAGCGCACTTCGCCTGCCACGGGACCACCGACCCGGCGGACCCCTCACGCAGTGGTCTGCTGCTGCACGACCACCCGGAAAGACTGCTCACCGTGCGAAGCCTCACCCCCCTCAAACTGGGCCGAGCGCGCCTCGCGTACCTGTCCGCGTGCTCGACCGCCGTCAACGACCGGAGCGACCTCGTCGACGAGGCGATCCATCTGACGGGCGCCTTTCACCTCGCGGGCTTCCCACACGTGGTGGGCACGCGGTGGGCGATCGATGACGCACTCGCCGCCAGGGTCGCCGAAACCTTCTACGCGGGGTTGCGTAGCCCCGACGACGTCCTCGATCCGGACCGCGCCGCCGATGCCCTGCACAGAGCCGTCTGCGACCTGCGCGACCGTTTCCCGCGCACCCCCTCCCTCTGGGCCGCGCACCTGCACGTCGGACCGTAGGGGCGGCATCCGTCCGGAACGCCGGCCGAGCCTGCGTCCGACAGTCGATGTGGCATGCAGTCGTTCGCCACACGGTCGGTCGGCCCATGCACCACCATCGCCCGGCCTGCGACCACGAGACCCACCCGCCCGCTCCGAAGCCATGATCCACCCGGCCACGACCGACGTGATGGCCCGCCGCCTCACCGGCGAGAACACCATCTCCCGGCGCGACCCCGCAAAGCCACACCAACCGCAGATCCCGGAATGGAACATCGGGAGAGAACGCCCCCACGAGAGCGGCTTGTTCAGGTTCCCAACGATCACCGGCCGGCTGCTCTCGAAACCCGGACAGCACTGCCAAGACAGTGTCGGTTGCCAGAGGAACAATTGATTTCACGCAGTGCTCGTTCGGCGGCTCAGCGGCGGCCGCCGCCTCCGCTCGTGCTCGAGCCGCGGTGTGTTGAATCGACGCAGCCGTGGCACGAGCCGGTGCCCTGCCGCAGGTACCGGTGCTGGTTCGCCAGATCGACTGCTGGGATCAACGAGGAATCCTCGGTGGGGAGGCTGCCGCCGAACCTGCGGTAGAAGGCGAGCAGGTCGGCGTCGACACGTTGGACCGCCGCCAGGGTCCGGCTGTAGGCCACGGTGGTCAGGTGGCGGATGTCGATGCGCACGAGGTCGTCGCCGTCCGGTGGGGGTTGACCGATTCTCTGGCCCCACCGGTAGAAGATCTTCTTCACCGGGCCGCCCTCCACCAGTCCGACGAGGTACTCCTTGACGAGCCGTACGACCTGGTTCTCGCCCAGGTCGATGAGCTCGAAAGTGCTGGTGATCGCGATGGCGGCGAGTTCGGCGAACCGGTCGGCCTGTCGCTCCCGCTCCGCTGCGAGCTGCCGGCGCTCATCGAGCTCATCGACCTGACCCGCGAGGTCGGCAGCCTCCGGCCCCCGAGTGGGTTGTTGCGGGTCGGCCGGATCGTCCGGAGCGAGTGTGGCGGCCTGGAAGCGTCCGACCTGCCGGGCGATATCCAGAGCCGTCCGGTTCACGGACTCTCCGGAAGACGAAGGAGCTGCCCGCTGCACAGCAATGATCACGGCCCTCACACCGGCAGTGGACCGGGGGTGCGTCGAGACCTGCCGGTGGATCTCCTTGTACGCGGCTGCGGCCCCCTCGGCGTACTGTTGGCGCTGCACCTCGAGCGCGTATCTCTTGGCCACCGGCTGCTTCCAGGTCCCCTCGGACACCGGAACCAGAACGACGAGGAACAGCAGGCCGACCATGATGCCGATGTTGATCCCCGTCAGGGACCGTCGTACGAAGTCGGCGCCGAGACCCAGCGGTAGGCGGGCTTCGCTGAAGCGGGCCGGGCGAAACCGCCGTCTGATCCGCGCGACACGATCCGGCCGGCGCAGTGCGGCGTAGCTGCCGGCTGCCAGCCCCACGTATGCCACCAGCCAGTACAGCCAGTGCACCTCCGTCAGTCCTTGCACCGCCTCCACCATGCCGCGCAGGGCAGCGACTTCGGGTGGGCTGAACGACAGCACGTTGGTCAGCCACACCAGGAACAGGGTCAGCACGAGGCCGAGTTCCACGGACAGGACGATGTCGGCCGCCGCCCGCACCATGAGCCTCGGCGACTCCTGCATCTTTCGCCAGCCGCGCCAGGAGAGCCAGACGGCGAGCGGGAAGAAGGCACCGGCAGCCGGCGCGAGAGTCAGCACGTCGCCGGAGACGATCTGCTCGGCAGCGATGGCGACGAGGAACACACCCGGAAGATCCGGCAGGTGGCGCAAGAGCCGGCGCTCCGACGCACCGCACCACTTCATCGCGAGCAGCAGGATCCAGCAGCCGAAGAACAGCAGCACCACCAGAGGGACCAGGCGGGAGGGGAACGCAAGGAACAAAACAATCAGCAGCGCCATCGGTGGGGCAACGGAACAGAGAGCGAGGGTGGACGCGGCAAGATAGCGGCGATGCCGGAACCAGCGGACCATGTGCTCGACGACGAACGCGCCCACCGTTCTCGGTATGACCGCGAGACCTGCCGCGAGGCCCAGTCCGAAGACCGCCCCGAAGAATCCACCGAAGACCGCCGCCAAGACTGTGAGGAGCGCGGACCCCTGCCCGTCGATCTCTTGTCGAGCACCCAGGGTCCAGGCCGCCCATGCGCTGATACCGAAGGTGACGTACAGGCCCAGGAGCCGTGATTCGTTACTGGTTCGCTCCTCGTCTCGGGGGGCGCTCGAGGTGGTGGGGGTGTCCGGCGCGGGGTTGGTCCGCGTCGGCTCGCTCGTTCTCGGTGGGACCGAAGCCTGGACGGGTGCGGCGCGCCTCCTGCGTGCGTGCAGTCGGCGAGAAACGTCGAGGAAGATCTCCAGATTGGGTATCCGATACTGCGGCCGCGTGAAAGGGCTCGGGAAGTCGCTGCTGCGCGACGTGATCCATAGGAAGCCACCGGCCAGGGAGATCGACTGGACGTCCTCCCAGGTCGTGAAGTCGTCCTGGCCGCGCTTGCGTCGTACGGTCAGTCCGTCCTGGTTCAACACGAGGTCACCGAAGGTGACTCCACCGCCGTTCAAAGCCGCTGCGGCTGCTGGGGCCAACTGTTCGTCCCGGACGCCCTGCCGAATTGCCTGTCCCCACTCGCCTTCCCGCGGTACCTGGGCGCCCCTGATCACTGTGCGGGTGCGCAGGCCCTTGATCTTCTCGCTGCCGAGCACGGGCCCACGGTCCGCCGGCCCGAGGGAGATGACCGTCCCCTCGGCGTTGCACAGCTTGAAGTGATTCGAGTCGTTCACGAAGACGGTGGTCGAGGTCCAGGGGTAGACGGCTTCCCTGCCGTCGGCCGTGATCGCGACGAGGCCACGCTCGTAGAGGCGGAACTCCACCCTGGAATGCCGCCGGTACCACACGGCCCGGACGGCGAATGGCCCCAGCAGCAACAGCCCGCCGACTGTGTAGGCCGGATCCGAGCCGTCCCAGTCGAGGAATGCCCCAAGGACGACCGTCAGGAGGAAGGCAAGGACCGCGAAGGGGAGCATGTACAGGAGGAGCAGTGCGTACGCGGAAGGCTTTCTGTGCAGTGGCCTGTAGGTACGGCGATGGCACCCCAGCTCGGGGCGCTCCACGTCGCCCACCGCGTCCGTGAGCTCGTCCATGTCAGGGAGTGTCCTGCACAACGACACTCCTTGTATGTCGGTCGGTTGATGTCGTTCCGCGAAGCGTCACTCTCGTGCAGGTCTCAGCTTGGCGTTAACCGATCGTTTCGGAATGACGTCCGGGGCCAGCGGGGCATTACGGTGGGACGACGAGGGCCTCCTGGACACCGATTGCAGATCTCGCAATCCGCACCGAAACCAGAAGGCCCCCAACCAGAAGGCCCTCGCTTCGTTCAAGGACCGCGTCAGGCGTGTCGCCTGTCGCCAACGTTCCCGGACAGCACAACCAGGTCCTGCTCACCACCGAACAGCAGGAACGGCTCACGAGGCTGGGCCTGAAACCCGCCCAGCAGCCCGCCGGCGCCCCGACCGCCAAGAGCGCCGTGAATGTGGGGATTCGAAGACGTCGGCGGCCTTCCAACGCGGCATCGCAGCCCTCGCCCGATACATCGCCCGCGGAGGACACCACCGCGCCCCCGGAGGCCATGCCGAGGAGATCACGCCGGAGAGCGAAACCACACCGGTCCGGCTGGGAGTGTTCATGAGCAACACCAAGCAGAGACGGGACAGGCCAAGTGATCCGCAGCGCGCCGCGCTCCGGGAACCGGGCGTGGAATGGGCCTGACAGTGAACCTTTCCCGGTAACCGGTCATCGCCCGTTGTGTTCGCTGGGCTGTGCTGCGCCCTGCCGGCCCCAAGCCCGTGCAGCCGTAAGGCCCCTCCTCGGCGGTCAGTCAGCGCATCAAGGCCCTGGGGACCTCCGTGGGACAGGTGGTGGTGCGCCGTGGCGTGCCGTGCGCCCCCACCGAGGCCGGGGCGGTGCTGCTGCGCATGGCCCGCCAGGCGCAGGTCCTCGATGCGGAGACCCGGCGCGCGCTGGGCGACGGCGCCTCGGCCCGGACCATGACCCCGGTGGCCGTCAACGCCGATTCCCCGGCCATCTGGTCCGTGCCCGTCCTCCGCGAGGCCGCCGGCTGGGCGGACACCACGCTGGACCTGCACGTGGAGGACGAGAACCACAGCAGTCGGCTCCTGCGCCAAGGGGACGTCCTCGGAGCCGTCACGTCCGATCCCACGCCGGTCGGCGGGTGCCGGGTCGAGCGGCCGGGCTTCCTCCGTCACCTCCGCCACGTGCCCGTGGCCGCCCCCGCACCGCGCCGGCGCTTCACCACCGAAGCCGGCGTCGACCGGGCCGCCATGCCCGTGCCGGAGTTCAACGCCAAGGACGATCTGCAGCGCCGGGCGCTTCGCTCCGAGGCGTCGACCAGTCACCGCCCACGCGTACCGTCCCGTCCTCCGAAGGGTTCCTCGCGACCGTGCGGGCCGGCCTGGGGTGGGGCACGGCCCTGGGGACCCAGCCGGGCACGGACCTCGTCGACGGGTCGCCGGTCCTGCTCGGGGACCACGCCCATCACGACGTGGCTCTCCACTGGCAGACCCGGGCGCTGGACTCGGAGCGGCTGCACCGCATCACCGCGGCCGTCCGCACGGCCGGCCGGGCAGACCACCGCGCCGAGCCGGCCGTGACCCACACCAGCCGTCGCGGGCCGACCGGTGGTCGGCGGTGCGGCCCGGGGTCAGGGTGTCCCGAGCAGCGTCGCGACGGCGGCCCGTGCATGCCGGGCCGGGGCCGGATCGCCGCTGATGCCGGCCGCCACGATGGCTCCTTCGGCGAGCAGGGAGACCGGTTCGGCCACCGGCAGCCCGGTGGCGTGGACCCACCTCGCGATCTGGTCGTGGAACGCCCGCTTGTGCGACCGGACTTCGGCCAGCACCGCCTCGGACGACGGGCCGAGTTCGCCGAAGGCATTGATCCAGGCGCATCCGCGGAAGCCGGGTTCTGCGAACCACTCGGCAAGCCAGTCGAAGATCGCGAGTACGCGCTCGCGGGGGTCCGGGACCTGCTCCACGTGGGCGGCCAGGCTTCCTCGCCAGCGCTGGTCGCGCCGTTTGAGCACCGCCACCACGAGGTCCTCCTTCGCCGCGAAGAACCGGTAGATCCGCTTCAGCGGCAGACCGGACGCCGCACGGACCTCATCCATTCCGACCGCCTGGATGCCCCGTTCGTAGAAGAGCCGCTCCGCCGCGTCGAGCAGTGCTTCACGGTCCAGGCGGTTCTGTTCCTCGGTGATCGGGGCCGGCATCCGGGACTCCTTGACGTTGAGAACGGTCGTTGTCTACTTTAGGCCCCACCGGTAGAGAACGAGCGTTCTCAACGCGAGGAGGCCGCCATGCCCGAAGACCGCCCGCCCTACCCGCCCTTCACCCAGGACACGGCCCTGCGGAAGGTCCAGGCGGCCGAGGACGCCTGGAACACCCGCGACCCCCACCGAGTGGCCCTGGCCTACACCCCGGACTCGACGTGGCGGAACCGGGACACGTTCGTCAGCGGCCGCGAGGAGATCGTCGCCTTCCTGACGCGGAAGTGGGAGCGCGAACGGGACTACGCGCTGCGCAAGAGCCTCTGGGGGTTCCACGAGAACCGGATCGCCGTTCGCTTCCAGTACGAGTGGCACGACGCGGACGGCCAGTGGTGGCGCAGCTACGGCAACGAACTGTGGGAGTTCGACGAGCGCGGTCTCATGCGGCGCCGCGAGGCGAGCATCAACGACGTCGCCATCACCGAAGCCGATCGGCGTATCCGCGGCCCCCGGCCCAGGGACGAGCACGGAGTCGACATCCCGCTGCGGTAGGGGCAGGCCACCACACCGCCCCCAGCCGGTGGGCTCGGGCAACGAACCGTCCGAGCCCGCCGCGCTCATGTGGCCGACGGGAAACGCCGTGCTCCACGCCGGCGCGCCTCTGGCCACCGAGCGGCGACGTCGTCGTGCCGAACGCCGCCGAACCGGCCGTTCGTCCGTGCCGCGGCGGAGAGGGGAATCTCCCGAACCTGCGCATCGAAGGCCACGAGGTCCGGGACGAGGACATCGCCGGCCTTTCCCCGCTCAAGCACCGCAGCCTCAACATGCCGGGCCGCTACGGTTTTCACCACCTCCGCCCGGTCGGCGGCAGCCTGCGTTCCCCGCGCGCCCCGGACGCACCCGAACTCGACGAGGACGACGGCGGGCAGGACCGACCGTCAGAGCCGACCAGGGCGCCGAGCCGCTTGGCGGCGGCCATAGTCCCTTTCCGGGAGCGCGCGGCTCGATGCCGGTGCCCTCGACGGCTTCGGTGATGCGGCGTCCAACCGGCCCTCGCCGCCCCTCACCGCGAGGCCGCGCTGCCGGTCTTCTCGGTGAGACAACCGGTCGAGGTCCGCATCGACCTTCCGGCGCGCATCGCGCATGCCGCGCTGCACACGGCCGGCCACCTGATCGAGGCGGCCGGACGAGCACAGGGCTGGGTGCCGGCCGCGAACAACCACTTCCCCGGCCAGGCCCGGATCGAGTTCACCGCGCCGCGGCCCGACGCCCGCCTGGACACCCCCGAGGGCAGGGAGGAGGTCACCGAGGCGCTGCGGACGGAAGTCGCCGAGGCCATCGCACAAAACCTGCCCGTGACCCGGGAGAACGACGCCGAGGGGCGCCGCATCGTGTACCTGGCCCATCTGCACTCCGCACCCTGTGGGGGAACCCATGTACGCCGGCTCGGCGACCTCGCCGACGTCGTACTGCCGACGCTGAAGGTCAAGAGGGGCCGGGTCCGTGTCTCCTACAGCGCCACCCACCGGGAGCGGTGATGACGCCCCCTTCGTCCGGCGACCGCCGGCCCGCCAGCAGCACCGCGATCGCGGTCGGGGCGCAGATCCGCCGGCGCCGTGAGCAGCGCGGCATGAGCAGTGCCGAGCTGGCCCGCCGGGCGGGCTTGAGCAAGGCGACGCTGTCGCAGTTGGAGGCCGGGCGGGGCAATCCGACCATCGAGACCCTCGACGCGCTCGCGATCGCCCTGCGCATCCCGCTGACCGACCTCCTGGCCCGCGACACCGACCCGGGGCCGGTGCTCGTGCCCGGCACCGATTTGGCCGACGGCGAAGTGGGACGCGAGCTGCTGCGCCGTATCAGCAGCGGCAACAGCCTGGAGATCTGGCGGCTGCGCATGCCCCCCGGCACGCACCTGGACGGCGTGCCGCACGCCACCGGCACCATCGAGCACCTGCTCGTCTCCTCCGGCCACCTCACCGCCGGGCCCGTCGACGCCCCCACCGACCTGCGCCCCGGCGACCTGCTCGCCTTCGCCGGAGATGTCCCGCACGTCTACCGCACCGGCCCCGAGGCGGCCGACGTCACCGTCGTCATCGCCTCCCCCATCGTCAGCTGAAGGACATCCCTGAACATGAGCGTCACCGCCCCCGCCGCACCTCAGCGGATATTCACCAGCGACAACACCGCCGGCGCCTGCCCGGAGATCGTCCAGGCCGTCACCGCCGCGGCCGCCGGCCAGGACCTGCCCTACGGCGCCGACCGGTTCACCGCCGGCGCCCGAGCCCGCTTCGCCGAGATCTTCGAACGCGACGTCGACGTCCTGCCCGTCTCCACCGGGTCCGCGGCCAACGCCCTGAGCCTGGCCGCCCTCACCCCGCCCTGGGGCGGCGTGCTGTGCCACCGCGACAGCCACATCAACACCGACGAATGCGGCGCCCCGGAGTTCTTCACCAACGGAGCCAAGCTCGTTCCCCTACCCGGCGACGACGCCCGGATCGACCCCGGCCGGCTGCGCGCGGCCGCGACGCGGAAGATCGGCGACGTGCACAGCGTGCAGCCCTCCGCGCTCAGCATCACCCAGGCCACCGAGACCGGCGCCCTCTACACCCCCGACGAGATCCGTGCCCTGGCCCACATCGCCAAGGACGCGGGCCTGCGCGTCCACATGGACGGGGCCCGCTTCGCCAACGCGGTCGCCGCCCTGGGCTGCACGCCCGCCGAGCTGACCTGGCAGGCCGGCATCGACGTCCTGTCCTTCGGGGCGACCAAGAACGGCGCCATGACCGCCGACGCCATCGTCGTCTTCGACCGCGCCCTCACCCCGGAACTGTCCTTTAGGGCCAAGCGCGCCGGCCAGCTCACCTCCAAGATGCGCTTCCAGTCCGCCCAGCTCGACGCCTACCTCACCGACGGCCTGTGGCTGCGCAACGCCGTCCACGCCAACACGATGGCCGCCCGCCTGGGCAACGGGCTCAAGGCCCTCCCCGGCGCCGAGCTGCTGCACGCCGTCGAGGCCAACATCCTCTTCTGTCGTCTCCCCCGGCCGGTCATCGACCAGCTCCTGGCGGAAGGATTCACCTTCTACCACGACCGCTGGGAGCCGGGCGTCTGCCGCTTCGTCACCTCCTTCTCCACCACCGAGCACGACGTCGACACCCTCCTTGAGGCCGTCCGCCGCCTCGCCGCCTGACCCCACCCGGCGCGGTGGGGTGACAACCGCTCACCTCATCGCCCCGACCGCAGCCCAAGTCCCGGGCCGGGGCCGGGGCTCTCACAAACGGTCATCCGTGAGAGTTTTGCGAGAGACCCAGAGGACGAGCCTGGCCCGCTTGCCGGTGGCGGCCGACCGGCCCACGATCGCCCGGGAGAACACGTCCACGACGAAGGCGACGTAGACGATGCCGGACCAGGTCGCGACACGGGCGAAGTCGGCGACCCACCGCTCGTTCGGACGGCATGCGGTGAAGTCGCGTCCGAGCAGGTCACCGGCCCGCTCCTGGCCATCGTCGCGGATGGTGGTGCGGATCTTCTTCCCGCGTCGGGCGCCCTGAAGACCGAGGTCGCGCATCAGTCGGGCGACCGTGCGGCGGGCCACGGGGATGCCCTCGCGGTGCAGCTGCCGCCAGACCTTCCGCACCCCGTAGACGCCGAAGTTGTCCGCGTGGACGCGGCTGATCCGGGTCTACAGCTCCGCGTCGCGGTCCGCCCGCGCACTGACGTTACGAGCGCTTCGACGGCCGGTCGAGCTCGGCCGCGAAGAAAGCCGAGGCCGCCTTGAGGATCTCGTTGGCCCGGCGCGGCTCGGCGTTCCCGGCCCGCGGCCGCTTGATCTCCGCGGCCTCCTCCGAAGTCGCCCCGGGACGCCGGCCGGCGTCGACCTGGGCCGTGCGGACCCACGTCCGCACCGTCTCGGCGGAACCAATGCCCGGCTTCGCGACGATCGCCTTCATCGCGGCCCACTCGGTCGGATGGTTGGGGCGGATCTCGCGACCATGCGCACCGCACGCTCACGAAGCTCGGCAGGGTGAGGGGACGGACGGGCCACGACTCGATCCTCTCAGGGAATCGAGCCTCCACCGGCCCCGGAGCGGTTCACCGGCCCGATGCCTTTGATCCTGGTCGGAGTTCCGTCCGAGGCGAACGAGTCGTGGAAGGTGAAGGCGTGCGGCGTAGAGCCCTGGCCGTGGAGGTGCTCCAGCCTGGAAACCCCGTCCCGCCAGGTGGGTATCACGCCGTCGGAGACCCACCAGAACACGTAATTTGGATGCCCTGTCCTCTCGAACCAGTCGTAACGCCTGTTCAGCGCCTCACGGTGCAGACCGGTGTAGACGGCGTCGAAGACGGGACGCAGGTCGGTCCAGAGTGAGAGGGTCGCGGCCAGGGCGGTGGTTTCCACCGTATGGCCCTTGCCGTACCAAGTCGGTACGGCGAACTCTCCCCACGCACCCCAGTCCGCCTCGAAGAGCGCGCCCCGGTCACCGTCTGCCGCTTCAGCACGCGCGAGGTATCCGGGGTGCTGACCGATCTTCCGGTAGACGGCCTCGCCAATGTCGTAGAACTCGCGCGTGAGAGGTGCGGGATCGACGAGAGGTGACTTCAGGACGCCGAATGTGTACAGAGCAAGATGGGGCATGCGTCTCTCCCTGGTTGGGGCTGCCTGGCGTGGACCCGGTTCGGTGGCTTGCGCATGGGAGCGAGGGCTCGTGGTACGTGACCGACTCGTCCCGTCGCGGCCGGCCCAGCCTGAAGGAGCCCCTGTGCGACCGTGGCAAGCACCGAAGACCGGCTGAAGGTAGCTGCCTCTGCGAGCCATGTCGAAGTTGCAATTTCCCTGTCCAAGTGGCCTCGTGCACAGGTCCTTGCGGGAACTGGGGCGGTGGCGCTGCCTGCCTCCGTGGAAGTCCGCATCGGCCCCTCGAATGCCGAGAAGCAGCATCGACAACCCCGCTCAAACCGGTGTGCCGGGGCGACTCCGGCGGTGTTGTCGGTGTCGACTGGGTTGGCTGACGGAACGACTGGGTTCACTGTCAAAGGACACGCGGCGATCCAGGCGTTCCATCCGTTGGCGGGGAGTCAACGTGGAGGGCTCGGACGTCGCCCGTGGTAGGGCCTCACGGTGCCGGCAAGCTTGCGCTGGATTGACCGCAGCGTCCTGATCGTGGCCTCGTCGGTGCGCCTCGTGGTCGTCGACCATCCGACGCCCGAGCCAGCAAGATCGCCGGCAAAGACCATGAGCTCTTTCCAACCTGACCGGCGCGAGCTGCTGGGCGTCGCCTGGAGGGGCCGGCACCCGGTCTCGCGAGCAGGGGCCGCTGCTCAGGAGCCCGGCCCGACTACGGGTGCGGTGTGGCCCCAGGCTTCTGGCCAGCCCAGACGGCAGGTTGAAAAGATCTCGCTGTCTCGAAACCGAGATCGCAGTCGGGCGGGGTTCGGCGGCCGATCGTCGATCATGCTCGCGCAAAGGATCGTTTGTGAGAAATTCGGGTTGCGATTCCCGCCCGGCTGAGTGTTACGTTGCTCTGCTTTGCTCCGATCGGAAGGAAAGCAGATGGACGTCCCCTCCTTGCACAGCCGGTTCCTTGGCGACACGCTTCCTCGGATCCGGCAGGACGCGCGTGTGGCCGGCGTGGCGATCACCGGATCCCTCGTGGGAGGCCACCCCGATGTCCACTCGGACGTGGACCTGATCCTGGTCATCAATGACGAAGCGTACGACGCGGTCATGCGGGAGCGGCTCGTCCTGATCGGCTCCTGGACCTCCCTGGTGGCCGGATTCACCGGGGAGCATGTCGGCGAGCCGCGCGTGATCATCACGCTCGTCGGACCGCCTCTCCTGCACGTCGATTTCAAGTTCGTCCGGGCCTCCGACTTCGCCGAGCGGACCGAGAACCCGGAGATCCTGTGGGACCGGGACGGCCTCCTGGCCGACGCCCTCGCCCAACAGCCGCCGGCCACTCCGGCGTTCGACCTCCAGTGGATCGAGGACCGGTTCTGGATCTGGGTGCACTACGGTGCGACGAAGCTCGGCCGCGGGGAGCTGTTCGAGACCATCGGCTTCCTCACCTACCTGCGCGAGACCGTGCTCGGCCCCCTGGCCGCCCGCCGGGTGGGCGCGATCCCCCGCGGTGTCCGCCACCTGGAGACCATCGCGCCCGAAGAGGCGCGCAGCCTTCGGGCAACCCTGTGCGGCTACGACCGCCACGAAGCGGGACGGGCGCTCCTCGCCACCGTCGATCTCTACCGCCGATGGTCCGATGCCGGTGGAGCCATCGTTGAACGGCGCCACCACGCCGAAAAACTCGCCATGCAGTACCTCCACGACGTCATCGATCAAGGCTGCTGACCGAAGCAGGCCGAAGTACCTCGCCGGCCTTGTCGGCTCGGCCCGCATCCCCCCGGCCAACGGTCCAGCCGCCCGGGAGCGACGCCGGGGTACGGGTCTTTCAGAATGCCGACCCGGCCGCGCCGTCCACCGCCGATCGGTCGGTTCTCGCCCCGGGCGCGGTTCGGGGGCCGGGCACCGGGGCCGCCCCGGCGGCGGCGAAGGGAACGCCGGAGATGGGGGTGGGGGTGGGTGAGGTCGTAGGCGCGGTGCAGGCGGTTGCGGACCGCCACCGATCCGGTGAGGGCCTCCAAGTGGGCGGCATGGGCCAGACCCGTGAGGCCGGCGTCGTCGAGCTGGAGGCGCCACCGGTTGGTGTCGGGGTGGTAGTGGGCTTCGATCAGGGCCTCCCACAGCGTGCCGGCCGCCGCCGGCGCGGCCTGGAGGTCGGACACGGCAGGGGCGCTTCGGTGCCCCTTGGCGTCAGGTCAGGGCATCCAGGCCCTCGGGGGTGATGCGGGCGGCTCGCGCCCCGGTCGGACGGGAGGCGCCGGCGCGCAGCATTTCCTCGGCGGGGATGGTGCGGCACAGCCCGGCCCACTCCAGCACCCGCACCGCCTCCACCGCGCCGCCCACCGGCACCCGGATCCGGCGCACCGTCTCCGCGGCCCGATCCGCCTCCGCCGGCATCTCCAGCAACGCCCACTGCCCACCGGTGATCTTGCCGATCAGCTCGCCGTGCCCCCTTCCCCTGCCGAACTCTCGCGGCCGGCGCCTGTTGGGTGTCAAAAGTCCCGTACACGCGTTGAGCCGGGCGCTTGCCAGAGGTCCTGATCTTCGTCAGGGTGTGTCGCGGCACTCATGGACGAGTCCGCCGAGGACGGCGTGGCGCCGGATCCGCCGGGCCGGGAAGGGGACGGCGTCCGGGGCGTCGGCCGGTGCGCGACGCCGCGGGGCCCGGTGCGGCCTTCCGGAGTCGTCCTGCCCGGCGTACTCGGCGAGGACACGCCGTGCGTGGTGCTCGTTGCGGAGCGGCATCCGGTCGGTGCGCTCGGCTCGCACGCCGCGGACGAACCTCGCGGCGTGGGCGTTCGTCTTCGGCGCCCGCGGCGCGCTGTTCAAGATCGCGATGTTCTCGCCCGTGACGGCGGCGTCGCGCGCCTGGGGTACCGGCTGTCGCGGTCGCACAGGATGCGGCGGATGGTGGTGACGCCGACGCGGTGGCCCCCGTAGCGGCTCGCTCCGGCTCGGGTGAGGCGGGTGCCGGTGTAGGCGCGCTCGCCGGCGGCCTCGGCGGCGGCATGGCTGGTGGGCCAGTGCGCGGTGGTCTGGTTGCCGGCCGCGTCGTAGGCGTGGGTCGTCGTCACGCCGGTAGGGGTGATGCGGCGGGTGCGCCGTCCCAGCGCGTCGTAGGAGATGGACGGCGCGCGGCCGTTGACCAACTCGGTCTTGACCCGGCCCAGTCGGTCGCGGTGGTAGATCAGGTCCGCGTCGGGGCCGGCGATGCGGACCGGGCGGCCGGCGAGGTCGCGTTCGTACGCGGTGACGGTGCCGGCGGCGTCCTTGCGGATCGGGCGTCCCTCGACGCCCACCTGGCGGGCGAGCACCTCACCACCATGTTCAGAAGACGATGCCTCTCCTCGCAGGCGAAGGACGCGGAACCCGCGTGGCCCGTATCGCGTGACCTCGCCGCCGCTGTGCCCGCGAGGAGCGGGCGCTGCGGTCGAACGCACCACACTTCGCGAAATGCCGGGCCGCTGAGAGCGGCCGACCCGCGAAACGCGAGGGCATGCGTACGTGCCAAAGCCCCGAGGCCACGACGCATGAAGGCCCTCGGGGTGTGCGGCGGATTCAGCGAACCCGATACGTACCGCTCTGCCCCGGCTGTAGGCCGAAGGAACCGACTTGCGTGGTCAGCGGGCCGTGGCGCTGAGTGCCCGCGCGAGACCGCCGACCTCGCAACCCTTGGCGATCACCAGTCCTGTGCCAGGGCCTCAAGCCGCCCGTACACGTCCGTCTCCACGGCGGGCAGGCTCGCGCGGCGGAACCGCTGGACACCGGGTCGGATCAGGAGACGTTGTCGGTGGCCGGTCCGCCGGCGGTGACCGGCGGCGGACCGCCGGTCACCGCCGCGGGTCAGGCCTGGACCTGCCGGTGGGCGCGGATGATGTCCGCGTAGCGGCGGCCGCTCGACTTGATGGTGCGTGCCTGCGTCGCGTAGTCGACGTGGACGAGCCCGAAGCGCTTGTCGTAGCCGTAGGCCCACTCGAAGTTGTCGAGCAGGGACCAGGCGTAGTAGCCGGCGAGCGGGGCGCCCTTGCGCACGGCGCGGGCGCAGGCGCTCACGTGCTGTTCCAGGTAGCGGGCCCGCTCGGGGTCGTCGACGGTGCCGTCGGGGCCGACGGTGTCGGGGAAGGCGGAGCCGTTCTCGGTGACGTACAGCCGGCGGACACCGTAGTCGTCGGTCAGCCGCATCAGGAACGATTCCAGACCATCGGCGTCGATCTGCCAGTCCATGCCGGTGCGGGGCACGTCGGGCAGGCGAACTTCGCGGGCGTACGGGACGGGGCCGGCCGGGTCGTCGGCGACCGTGACCGGGAAGTAGTAGTTGAGGCCGTGCCAGTCGAGCGGGACGGCCATCGTCTCCAGATCGCCCGGGCGCTCCGGCAGTTCGACGCCGTAGAGCTCGCGCATGTCGGCGGGGAAGCCGCGGCCGTAGACCGGGTCGAGCCACCAGCGGTTGGTGTGGCCGTCCATGCGGGTGGCCGCCGCGACGTCCTCCGGCCGTGTGGAGGCGGCCTCCACGGTCGAGTGGTTGGTCACGAGCCCGACCTGGGCGCCCGGCGCCGCCGCGCGGATCGCCCGGGCTGCCAGTCCGTGGCCGAGGAGCAGGTGGTACGAGGCGTGTACGGCGGCGGTCAGGTCGGTGAGGCCGGGAGCCATCCTGCCCTCGAGGTGGCCGATCCACCCGGAGCACAGCGGTTCGTTCAAGGTGGCCCAGTGGGTGACCCGGTCACCCAGCCGCCCTGCGACGGCGGAGGCGTAGGCGGCGAGGTGTTCGGCCGTTTCGCGGTTGGTCCAGCCGCCGCGGTCCTGGAGGGCCTGCGGGAGGTCCCAGTGGTAGAGGGTGATGTTGGGCGTGATGCCCGCGTCGAGGAGGCCGTCGACGAGGCGGTCGTAGAAGTCGAGGCCGGCCGCGTTCACGGGCCCGTCGCCGCCGGGCACGACGCGGGGCCAGGCGACGGACATCCGGTAGGCGTCGGTGCCCAGCTCCTTCATGAGGGCGATGTCCTCGGGCCACCGGTGGTAGTGGTCGCAAGCCTCGTCGCCGTGGTCGTCGTTGTCGATCTTTCCCGGGGTGTGGGAGAAGGTGTCCCAGATCGACGGGGCCCGGCCGTCCTCGGCGACGGCACCCTCGATCTGGTAGGCGGATGTGGCCGTGCCCCACACGAAGTCGGGGGGAAAGGCGGCGAGGTCTATCGAATCGGACACGGAGGGTGCCTCTCTGGGGTGCTCGGAGGGGTGAGGTGAGGGAAGGGGGACGCGGGCCGCTACTTGACGGCGCCGGCGGTCAGTCCGGTGACGAGGTAGCGCTGGAGGAGCAGGAAGCCGGCGACGACGGGCAGGCTCACGACCAGGGAGGCGGCCATGATCTGGTTCCAGTACACGTCGTTCTGGGTGGAGTAGCCCTGGAGGCCGACGGCGAGGGTGCGGGTGGTGTCATTGGTCATGACGGAGGCGAACAGGACCTCGCCCCACGCGGTCATGAAGGCGTAGACCGCGACCGCCACGATGCCCGGGATCGCGGCGGGCACGATGACCCGGAAGAGGGCGCCGAGCGGCCCGCAACCGTCCACCTTGGCCGCCTCGTCCAGGTCGCGGGGCACCGAGTCGAAGTACCCGATCAGCATCCAGATGGAGAACGGCAGGGAGAAGGTGAGGTAGGTGAGGATCAGGCCGCCGCGGGAACCGAAGAGGGCGATGCCGGTGGCGTTGCCGATGTTGACGTAGATGAGGAACAGCGGCAGCAGGAAGAGGATGCCGGGGAACATCTGCGTCGAGAGCACCGTGACGGTGAAGACCCGCTTGCCGCGGAAGGAGTAGCGGCTGACCGCGTAGGCCGCGAACACGGCGATGGTGACGGAACAGACGGTCGCCGCCCCGGCCACGATCAGGGAGTTCATGAAGTAGTCGGCCAGCGGAACGGTTTCCCAGATGTCGAAGTACGGGCGGACGGTGAGGCCGGAGGGGATCCACTGGAACGTGCCGGACACGTCCTCCAGCGGCTTGAGCGAGCTGGAGACCATGACGTACACCGGCAGCAGTACGAAGCCCGCGAGGAGCGTCAGGAAGATCCGCCGGCTCCACAGGAAGGATTGCGGGGCGGCCATCGGGGAGCGGACCCGCCGCCGGGACTGACTAGGCATCGGTGGCCTTCCTTCCTCGGGAGGTGAGCAGGAGGTAGGCGCCTGTCACCACGAGCAGGAACAGCAGCAGGAGGACCGACATGGCGGAGCCGGTGCCGAAGTTCCAGGTCTGGAACGAGGACTGGTAGATGTGCAGGGAGACGAGGTCCGCGGCCTCCGGTGCCGCTTCGCCGAAGAGGACGAAGGGGGTGTTGAAGTCGTTGAAGGTCCACAGGAACAGCACCAGGACGAGCACCTGGTTGACCGGGCGCAGCGACGGCAGCGTGATGCGGCGGATCTGCTGCCAGATCCCGGCTCCGTCGAGGGCGGCGGCTTCGTGGATCTCCCGGGGGATGTTCTGCAGTCCGGCCATGATGATCAGGAAGGCGAAGGGCCAGCCCTTCCATACGGAGACGACGATCAGTGCGACGAAGCTGTTGTCGCCGATCAGCCAGAACGGCGGGGTGTCGGTGAGGCCCAGCTGGTCGTGCAGGACGTGGTTGATCAGTCCGTTGTCGCGCTGGAACATGAACGCCCAGGTGATGACGGCGGCGTAGACGGGCAGCGCGTACGGGACGAGGAAGAGCGTGCGCAGGAAGCCACGGCCGCGGAAGCTCTCCTGCATGAAGATGGCGGCGGCCGCCCCGAGCAGCCAGCACAGCCCGACCGAGACCACGGTGAACAGGCAGGTGGTGAGGAAGGACCGCAGCAGTGCCTCGCCGACGGGGGCGTTGAAGTCGACCGCGAGGGAGTAGTTGTCGAGCCCGGCCCAGGGAGCGGTGTTCCAGTCGCGGATGTAGAACTGGGTGAGCTCCTTGAAGCTGACGACGAGGCCGATCACCATCGGCACCAGGTGGACCAGGAGTTCGAGCAGGAGCGCGGGGAGCAGCAGGAGGTACGGCAGGCCGATGCGACGCAGCCGCCCGGAGCGGCGCGTGCGCGGCGCTCCGGGGGTGTCCCCACGTGCCTTCCGCTCGCCTGTGCCAGGGGCAGCGGTGAGTGTCATGGAGGTGTCCGTACTCACTTCTTGGGCATCTGCTGCTGGGCCTTCTCGAGCTTGGCCCGCACCGACTCGGTGGTCACCGGCCGCCCCGCGGCGGCGTCGGCGAAGAGCTCCTTGACCGCGGTGCCGACGACGGTCTCGAACTGGGACTCCTCGGGGACCTGCGGAAGTGCGGTGGCGCTGTTCGCCAGGGTCTCGCGCAGGACGGCGAGTGACGGGGTGTTGAAGGCCGGGTCCTGCTGGGCGGTCTTGACCGGCGGGATGGAGCCGTAGGCCTTGTTGAGGATGACCTGCTCTTCGTCGCTGGTCATGAACTCGACGAACTTCTTGGCGCCGTCGATGTTCTTGGTGTTCCTGAAGACGGCCATGTTGATGCCGCCGACCATGGAGTTGGTGGCGGTGCCCGGACCGGGCTTGCCGGACTGCACCGGGGCGGGCGCCACTCCCCATTCGTCCTCGTTCATGCCCTGGGCCTTGAAGGTGGCGGACGCGGTCTGCCACAGCACCATGCCCGTCTTGTCCTTGGCGAAGTCGCTCAGGGACTGGTTCTGGGCGTACTCGGCGTTGCCCGGTGCGACGATCTTGTGCTTGGCCATCAGGTCGACGTACTGCTTGACTGCGGCGACCGCGCCGTCGGAGGTGAAGTCCGGCTTGCCGTCGGGGGTGAAGAAGTCGGCGCCGTGCTGTTTGCCGAGGACGAAGACCTGGTGGATGTTGTTGGAGAGGTTGGAGCCCTCGGCGCCGAGGCCGTTCTTGCCCTTGGCGGTGAGCTTCTTGCCCGCGGCGACCAGCTCGTCCCAGGTGGCCGGCGGCTTGGCTATCCCGGCCTCGGCGAACAGCTTCTTGTTGTAGTAGAGCGCGTAGGCCATGGAGTACAGCGGTACGGCGGCGGGGTCCTGGCCCTGGACGCCCGTGGAGTCGAGGGCGGACTCGACGAAGCGGTCCCTGCCGCCGATCGCCTCGAGGTTCTTCGCGTCCCAGGGCAGCAGGGCGCCGGTGGCCTGGAGCGAGGCGCTCCAGGTGTTGCCGATGTTGAGGACGTCGGGGCCCTGGCCGGAGGTGGTGGCGGTGAGGATCCGGTTCAGCAGGTCGGACCAGGGCACGACCTCCAGCTTCACCCTGATGCCGGTCTGCTTCTCGAACCTGTCGAGCTCCGGCTGGAGGACCTTCTTGTCGACCTCGAGGTTGGCGCCCTGGTTCGAAGCCCAGTAGGTGAGCGTCTTCGGTCGCTCGTTGGAGCCCTCCGAGCCGGATGAGCCCCCGCCGCAGGCGGCCGCGGTGAGAACGAGCGAGAGGGTGACGGCGCCGACGGCTGCGGCTCTGATTCTGCGCATGACTCCAGGGGCCTTCCGGGGAGGTGGACGGACTTCGCCTGCGGGGAGGGTGCGACACGAGTGACGTCCCGCGTTCGAGCCCTGAAGCGCCCCGCCGCTTAATTTACGGTGTGAGTTAAACCTCAAGCGAAGGTCGCGTCAAGGCCTCGGTCCCATGTAAGTTGCATGCAGGACATCGGAGACGAGGGGGCAGGGTGAAGATGCGCAGCGGCCGTACGGTGCGTGACCTGCGGCGGGAGAACCGCACGGCGGTGTTGCAACGGTTGTATTTCGACGGGCCTCTGAGCCGCTTCTCGCTCGGTCCGGTCACCGGGCTGAGCTCGGGCTCGGTGAGCAACGTGGTGTCCGAGTTGGTCGCCGAGGGCTTGGTCGAGGAGGCCGGCAGCGTGGACTCGGCCGGCGGCCGCCCCCGTACGCTCCTGCGCATCAGCGCGCACAGCGGCTACATGATCGGCGTGGACGTCGGTGAGACGCGTGTGCGGATCGAGCTCTTCGACCTGGCACTTACCGAACTCGCCCGGGTGGAGCGGCCGTTGGCGACCGAGAGTCCGCGGCGTGTCGACCGCTACGACGTCGGTGTCGTGGTCGGTCACCTCCGCGAAGGCATCCCCGAGGTCCTGAGCCAGGCCGGCATCCCGGCGGAGCGGCTGCTGGGCGTCGGTATCGGCGTGCCGGGCATCGTCGCCGGGAGCGCGGAGGACGGCGCCGTGGTGCACGGCCAGACCATCGGCTGGGACGCCGTCCCGCTGGAGCGGCTGCTGCGCGAGTCCCGGCTGCTGCCCGAGACCGTGCCGTACTACATCGACAACGGCGCCAAGACTCTCGGCCAGGCGGAGATGTGGTTCGGCGCCGGGCGAGGCGCGCAGAACGCGGTGGTGGTCCTCTTCGGCTCCGGTGTCGGCGCCTGCGTCGTCACCGACGACATGCGGTCCGGCATGGCCCTGGAGTGGGGACATCTGACCGTACGGGTACGGGGCCGGCAGTGCCGCTGCGGCGCGAAGGGCTGCCTGGAGGCGTACGCCGGCGCCGAAGCGCTCCTGGAACGGTGGGCGGAGGCGGGCGGGCGGCCACCGACCGGTGTGGACGAGGAGACCGCGCTGACCGCGATGCTCGCTGCCGCGTACCCCGTCCCCGACGCCGAGGGAACGACTCCGCCGGCCGACGCGACCGCTCTGGCCGTCCTGGAGGAGACCGCCGAGTACCTCGGCGCCGGCTTGTCCGACCTGATCAACCTGTTCCAGCCCGAACGTATCCTCGTGGGGGGCTGGGCCGGCCTCCAGCTCGGCCGGCGCTTCCTCGACACGGTGCGGACGCACGCCGCGTCGTACTCGCTGAAGTACCCGGCGGCGCGCGTCGAGATCGACCTGGGCACCCTCGGACCGGACGCCGTGACCGTCGGAGCCGCGATCCTGCCGCTCGCCGACTTCTTCGCCCGTGGTGGCCGCCGCGCCGAGGCGGCCCCGGAGCAGCAGAGCCCCGTGTGGCAGACCAGTCTGCGGGAGCGGGCGGCGCAGTGAGGGGCCTCAGCCGATGGGCGTCCCAGTCGGACACGACGACTCCGTCGAGCCCCCACTCCCGTTTGAGGGGCTCGTCGAGGAGCGAGTGGGACGTCATCGTCACGCCGTTGACGCAGGTGCAGCCCGCCATGACGAGCCACACGCCCGCCTCGAAGGGCACGAGACACACCTCGCGCAAGGCCCGCTTGGACACGCGCACGTCCACGGTCGGCCGGTCGGTCTCGGAGTCGTTGGCGACATAGTGCTTGGCCGTGGCCGCCACACCATGGGCCTGGATGCCCCGGACCAGTGCGGCGCCGGTGCGGCTCGTCAGTTCCGGATCCTCCGAAAGCACTCGAAGTGCCGGCCCCCGAGCGGGCTCCGGTGGAGGTTGAGTGTCGGGGCCGGCACCACGTCGACGCCCTTGCGGGCGGCCTCCGCGACCGGCAGCCCACCGAGCTCCTCCACCAGTCCCTCGTCCCAGAGGGCTCCCAGGGCCGAGGCGGAGGGGAGCTGCGCGGAGGGGCGTCGCTCGTCCCACGCCTCACCGCGGACGCCGGCCGGCCCGTCCGACAGCACCATCTCCCGCAGTCCGATGTCGGCCTCCCCCGCCGTGCGCCACGTCGTCGCGCCGGTGAGCAAACGTACCTTCTGCTCAAGGGTCGGCTTGCCGATGTGCCGCGTCCTGTCGTTCACGTCCCGCCCCTCTCCCACGGCTGCTCCGTCATGGCCCTGCCGGTGGCCGCCGGGCAGGGCAGAGGGCCCGGCCGCCCTCGCGCGAGCGGCCGGGCCCCGGGGAATCCGGTCGGTCAGGGCAGCCGGTAGTCCGCGTTCAGGGCCGCACCCCGCTGCGGGTTGGTCTCGTCGTAGCCGTGCGCGTCGCACTGGAGGCCGCCCACGATGCAGTGGTCGACCATCGCCTTGAGGGTGCGCTCCTCCCACGCGTTGAAGAAGTCGTAGTGGAACGAGTAGCCGCGGCCGCCGGCCAGGCGGACCTGGCTCATGTCGCCGTTGACCGGGAAGGCCATCTTGAACTCGATCATCGGCAGGGCGACCGGGTGGGAGGCCGGGCACATGTTGTCGTTGGTGCCGGGCTTGACGACCGGGTAGGCCATGTGGCTCCTGTGGTCGGGGGTGTCGAGGTACTTCCCGTCCCAGCAACTGGGGGCCCGCATGCGGATGTCGAGTTGGACGTCGGGCCGGCTCGGGCAGCTCGCCGGGATGTCGATGTTGAAGTAGCCGTCACCGCATTCCCAGCCCTCGACGAAGCCGCGGTGGCGGCGGAACTCGTCGGCGCTCTGCATCGGATCGCCCACGACGAACCGCAGTCCCTTGGGGAACGGCCGCACGCTGGTGTAGTCGGTGACACCGGCCTTGTAGTAGATGACCTGCGGGCCCACCGGGAAGATCTTCTTGTCCCCGTTGTACAGGGACGGCATCCAGTACGCGGACGCGTCGGCGGGTGCCTTGCAGGTCGTCCTGCCTCCGTAGAGGCTTGCGATCGTGCTGGCGGCGTTCGTCGTCGTGGAGTGGACCGTGCGCCAGGTGCTTCCGTCGTCGGACACCTGGACCTCGTAGGACTTCGCGTAGGCCGGGTCCCACACCAGCTGGAGCTTGCGGATCGCGGTGGGGGCGCCGAGGTCGACGCGGATCCACTGCGGGTCGGAGTGGGCACTGGAGCAGCGGGTGCCGGTGAGATTGCCGTCGACGGCCGCCGACGCGGCGTACGCGTCGCCCTCCTGCGACGAGGCGGTGACGGGCCTGCCCTGCGACAGCAGGGTGTCGGCCGCCTGGGGGGGGCGGCGAAGGTGAGCGATGACGCCACCAGCGCGCCGAGAGCCGGCATGGAGAGGCCGGCGCGGCGGGTCGGGGCGGGTGGTGAGGGGGATCGGGACACATCTGCTCCTGGCAGGTCGGAGTGCCGGGTGGGGAGCGCTCTCCAGGGGTCCCCGGTCCCCGTTCGGCGCGTGGCCGCGGCGTGCCGCCCGGTTCGGAACGGCACGGTCGCATGGGGGTGTCGCGGGGGTGCGGCCGCGGGCGCCCGGTTCGGGCGCCGGGCCGCGGGGCCCCTCCGGACCGGGGCGCGGGAATGTCACCCGGACCGGAGGGGAGTCGGTGCCGGCCCACGTGCCGGGTCGTCCGGCGGCCGGCGGACGGTGTGTCAGGGGAAGGACACGAGGGTGGACGGCACGGTCGAGGTTCCCGCGGGGACCGTGGACGCTCCGGTGTCGTTGATGACGTGGTTGTAGTGGCCCATGCCGCCGAGGGACACCACCAACAGGCTGTGGAACTTCACGCCCGGCTTGACCGGGGTCTTGAAACCGTGGTGCTGGCGGATGGACGGGTCCACGTTGTAGTTGCAGTAGCTGCCCAGGCCCCATGCCTCGTGGGTGTCGACCGAGTCGTCGACGCGGTAGGCGGCGTAGCCCTGGGTGGAGCCGTTCTGGATGGCCGCCTGGTTGGGCGCGTCGTACGCCTTCTCGTTCTGGTAGAAGATCGTGCGGCCGCGCTCGCCGTACCACTCGACGTCGTACTTGTTGAAGTGCTCCACGAACAGGCCGGTGGCCAGGACGTCGTCGCCGTTGACGCGGACGCCGTAGTCGGCGCGGTTGGTCTCCCAGCCGACGCCCTCGCCGTGGTCGGCGCGCCACACCCAGGTGTGGTCGATGATCGTGTCGTCGCTGTTGACGACCATGCTGGTGGTCGCCTTGCCCGCGCCCGCGCCGCCGATCCGGATGTAGACGTCCTGGACGGTGGTGGGGTTGGCGGCGTGGTCGGCGGAGGCTCCCTGCGGGCCGACTTCCAGTAGTGTCGGGGAGTTGACGGGGCCGGCGTCGATGAGGAATCCGGCCAGGCGCACGCCGTCGACGTCGGCGACCTTCATCGCGGTCACCCCGTTGTCGGGGATGATCGTGGCCAGGCCGAGGCCCAGGACGATGGTGTTCGCCCGGTCGACGTTGATGGTCCGGTCGACGTGGTAGACGCCCGGGGTGAACAGCAGGTGCAGGCCCTGGGCGAGGGCGGCGTTGATGGTGGCGGCGGTGGCGCCGGGCTTGACGACGTAGAACTTGCTCAGCGGGATCGACTCGCCCTGCGGGGTGCCGCTCGCCCAGGTGGTGCCGCGGGCGTTGGTGCGCTTGGCCGGCGCGAAGACCTTGTACTCGTTGCCGTCCAGGTAGAGGAACGGCTTCTCGCGCGAGATCGGGGTGTTCGCGAGGGTGGTGTAGCGGGGCTCGGGGAAGCTGTTCGCCGGGGCCCCCTCGACGCCCGAGAAGACCTGGTTCCACACGGAGTTGGACCAGCCGCCGATGGCGCTGTCCCGCGTGTACCACTGCTGCTGCGAGTAGTTGCCGACCTGGCCGTCGATCTTCGAGTCGGCGATGTAGCCGCCGCTGGCCCAGCCGTAGCCGTTCGGCGCGAGGTTCAGCCCGCCCTTGACGTGCATACGACGGAACGACGCCGCCTGGGAGACCGCCCACCGGTTGGTCCCGTTCACCGGGTTCAGCGCCAGGTTCTCGGCTGCCCGCCAGAAGTTCTGCGTGGCGTTGCCGTTGAACCAGCCCGCGTCGACCGTCACGTCACCGTTGATGGTCGTGTCGTCGGGCTTCAGGCCGAGGCCCGCGATCTGGGTGTAGAAGCCGATCTGCGCGTTGAGGTTGTGGTACGTGCCCGGCTTGAAGAGGAACGCGTGCCGGCCGCTGCCGAACTGCGCGGACTCCTGCCGGCGGAACACCTCGTCCAGCTTGGCCTGGATACCCGGCGTCGACGGGTCGAAGACATGCACGTTCGGTCCGAGATCACCACCGCCCGGCAGCTGCGGACCCCCGGTGCCGCTCTCGCCGTACACCTTGAACTCCCAGAGCGAGTAGCCGTACTGGGTGGCGCGGGCCGTGCCGTACATCCGTATGTAACGGGCCTCGCCCGCCACGGCGATGGTGTCCGTGCCGCCGTCGCCGGTGGCGGTCTGGTAGGCCGTCGACCAGTCGGAGCCGTTGGTGGAGAGCTCGATGCGGTAGCCCTTGCCGTACGCCGCCTCCCAGTCCAGGACGATCTGGCTCACCCTGGCGGTCGCGCCGAGGTCGACGCGGATCCACTGCGGGTCGGAGTGGGCACTGGACCAGCGGGTGCCGGCGTTGCCGTCGACGGCGTGGGCGGCCGGGGTGCCGCCGTGCTCCTGGCTGGAGGCGGTGACCGGCTTGCCCTGGGAGAGCAGTACGGGCGCGGCCTCGGCTTCCTGGGCGGGTGCGAAGGTGAGAAGGGTGGCGGCGAGAGCGGTGACCACCGCGCCGACGACACCCCGGCGAACGGATCTGCGGGGTGGCGGAGGCGCGACTGACGGTACGCCAACTACGGGCATGGGGGGCTCCTTGAAACGAGAACGACGCGGGAGAGCGTTCTCCGAACCTTGCCCGCACGAGACGGGGCGGTCAAGGTATCCGTCATCACTTATCTTTCGTCTTTCATTAAGTGGCAGTTGGCTGCCGCCCGGCGACCGGCCGCATCTCCCGGTCGGCGACTCGGTGGCGCGGAGCGCCCGGGATGGTGCCACCACGGACCGGGTCAACGCCCTGGTGCAGGCGTCGATCCCGACCGTTCACAACTACAAGGACGCCATCGCGCTCCGCGAGAACAGCCCCGCCCTGCGCCCGGACACCTGGGACGCGGTTAAGGCCCAGATGTCCACCACCACCGACGGGTCCGTCGACTCCACCAGCACCACCGCCGAAGGCCTCACCGTCACCGTCTTCAGGAAGTCCTGACCGACACCTGCTGTGTGCCGCCGCCCCAGAGCGGCGGCACACAGCCCTGCTCCCCTTCACGACGGGGCAGCCGGTTCACCGGCCGGCGTCCGTCAGGGCAGGGTCCACTTCTGGTTGGGTCCGGTGTGGCAGGTCCACAGATGGACCGGGGTTCCGTCGTTCCAGGTGCCGCCCGACGCGTCCAGACACTTGCCGGACTGCGGATTGCGGACCGTGCCGTCCGACTGCGGCGCCCACGTCTGCGCGCCCGTGCCGTTGCACGTCCACAACTGGATCTTCGTACCGTCCGCGCTGCCTCCCCCGGAGACGTCCAGGCACTTGCCCAGCGCCTTCAGCGTGTCGTCACCGGAGACCGTCCACGTCTGCGCGCTGCTCCCGTTGCACGTCCAGATCTGCACCTTCGTGCCGTCGGCGGCGTTGGCACCGTCCACGTCCAGGCACTTGCCGTCGACCCCCTTCACCGCACCCGAACGGGGGCCGGGCTCTTGGCCTCCGCCCTGCTTGATGCGGATGTTGCGGAAGGACACCTCGTCACCGTCGCCGTGGTTCTGGATGCCGATGTGGCCTTGGCGCAGGCTCCGCGCCGGGTCGGTGTTGGTGAAGTCGTTGATCTTCACGCCGTTGAGGAAGATCTCCAGCCGTTCGCCGGTGACGCGGAGTTCGTACGTGTTCCACTCCCCCGGCGCATTGAGCGCGGCGTCGCGGGCGGCGATGTCGGCGGATTGGAAGCCGTAGACGGCGCCGGTGGTGCGGTCTGCCGAGTCGGTGGCGTCGATCTGGATCTCGTAGCCGTTGTTCACCGCCGACCAGGGGTCGTCGGAGGCCGGGAAGCCGATGAAGACCCCGGAGTTGTCGTCTCCGGCCGCCTTCCAGTCGAGTTTGAGGGAGTAGTCGCCGGTGAACTCCTTGGCGGAGTACCAGAGCATGCCCATCCCGCCGACGGAGGTCAGGGTGCCGTCCGCCAGGGTGAAGCTCCCCGGACCGGCCTGCTTCCAGCCGGTGGTGGACGAGCCGTCGAACAGGGACGTGTAGCCGGTCTCGGGGCGGCAGTCGGCGTCGGTCATGCCGGCGGCCCAGCGGATGCCGCCGAGGAGGTGCCGGCGGAAGGCGGGCTCGGTGTAGGACTCGTCGGTGTGGCCGCCGCCGGTGTAGAAGGCCCGGCCGCCCCGGTAGTCCTTGCACCAGGCGATCGGGTGGTCACCGGACATGTTCCCGCCCGAGTAGCTTGCCTCGTCGAGTGAGGCCAGGACGTGGGCGGTGGTGCGCGGGTTGGTGCGGTAGTTGTACCACTCGTCGGTGCGCTGCCAGGTGCTGCCCAGGTGGGCGGTGGCGTCGTGCGCCCGGTCCTCCACCTTGACGGTGGCGGCCTGGATGGCGGGGTGCGAGTGGAAGAGGGCCCCGGCGATCCCTCCGTAGAACGGCCAGTCGTATTCGGTGTCGGCGGCGGCGTGGATGCCGACGTATCCGCCGCCGCCCTGGATGTACTGCTCGAAGGCGGTCTGCTGGGCGGCGTTCAGCACGTCGCCCGTCGTCGACAGGAAGACGACCGCCTTGTACTGGGTGAGGTTGTCGGTCGTGAAGGCCCGGGCGTCCTCGGTGGCGTCGACGGTGAAATTGTTCGCCGTGCCCAGGCCGCGCAGGGCGGCGATGCCGTCGTCGATCGAGGAGTGCCGGAAGCCGGCCGTCTTGGAGAAGACGAGGATCTTGTACGCCGGGTCGGCCGCCGCCCTCGCTTCCGCGGGGGCGGACTGGCTCACCGGCGCGGGCAGGGCCGCGGCCTGCGGGGCCAGGCAGAGCGCGGCGCCGGCGAACAGGCCGAGGGCCGCTTTCGGATACGTGCGCATGAACGGTCGCCTCCTTTCTACGGCAGGGTCCACTTCTGGTTGGGTCCGGTGTGGCAGGTCCACAGATGGACCGGGGTTCCGTCGTTCCAGGTGCCGCCCGACGCGTCCAGACACTTGCCGGACTGCGGATTGCGGACCGTGCCGTCCGACTGCGGCGCCCACGTCTGCGCGCCCGTGCCGTTGCACGTCCACAACTGGATCTTCGTACCGTCCGCGCTGCCTCCCCCGGAGACGTCCAGGCACTTGCCCAGCGCCTTCAGCGTGCCGTCACCGGAGACCGTCCACGTCTGCGCGCTGCTCCCGTTGCACGTCCAGATCTGCACCTTCGTGCCGTCGGCGGCGTTGGCACCGTCCACGTCCAGGCACTTGCCGTCGACCCCCTTCACCGCACCCGAACGGGGGCCGCCCCCGGAGGTGGTGAAGGAGAACTCGTCGACGTCGAACAGCGAGCCGCTGCCGCCCTTGAAAACGAGGTACAGCGACGTCGTTCCGGCCGGCTGGTTGCCGAGTGCGGCGGTCACGTCCTGGAAGGTCTCCCAGCCGCCGGTCACCGGCACGGTCGCCGTGCCGAGCAGGGTTCCGGTCGGCGATCCGGCGCGTACCTCGATGCTGCCGCCGGCGCCCGCGGAGGAGATCCGGGCGGTGAATCTGGTGGCGTTGTCGAGGGCGTACGGCGTGAAGGAGATCCAGTCGCCGTTGTCGATGTGGCCGACGGTCCTGCCGCCGTGCGCGGGGCCGTGGGTGACGACCTGGACGCCGGCGGAGGTGCCGTAGTGCTCGGCCTGCCGGTGGGTGGGCTGGGTGATGTGCTGGTCGTGCGCGGTCAGCGCGAGCCGGCCGTTCGCACCCTTGTCGGTGTACTCGGCGTCGATGACCCCGAAGATGTTGGCGTTGGGGTCGTGCTCGCCGTCCGCCAGGGTCTGCAGGGTGCCGGTGCAGCCGGTGGTCGAGGTCTGCGGGTGACCGTGGCTGTCGTGCCCGACGATGAAGGTGACCTTCACCTTGGAGCAGTCGATCGTGCCGTCCTCGGGATCGGTGACCGTCACCTTGAACGGAATCGCGGCGCCGAAGTCGTAGATCCGGCCGTCCACGGGCAGGTCCAGCTTCACCGTGGGAGCGGTGTTTCCGACCGTGATCTGCACCGAGGCCGTCGCGGATCTGCCGGCCGTGTCCGTGACCTTCAGGGTGGCCGTGTACTGGCCGTTGGCGGTGTAGGTGTGGGAGGGGTTGGCGGCGGTGGAGGTGGTGCCGTCTCCGAAGGTCCAGGCGTGGCTGATGGCGTCACCGTCCGGATCGGAGCTGCCGGCCGAGGAGAAGGAGACGGTCAGGGGTGCTTTGCCGGAGGTGACGTTCGCCTTGGCCTGCGCGGTCGGGGCGCGTCCGCCGGTGACGTGCTCGATGCGGTACAGGGCGGAGTTCTCGTCGCCGCTGAAGTAGCCGGTGCCGTAGTCGAGGACGTACAGGGCGCCGTCCGGGCCGAAGGCCATGTCCATCACCTGGGTGCCGTTCCAGGGGAAGGAGTTGATGGACTGCACGGTGCCATCGCCGCCCGCCTCGATGCGCTTGATCCAGCGCCGGCCGAACTCCCCGGCGAAGAAGTCGCCGTCGTACTCCTGCGGGAACTTCACCTCGGAGGTGGAGGCGGCGTCGTAGCGGTAGACCGGGCCGCCCATCGGGGACTCCGAGCCGTTGCCGAACTCGGGCACCGATCCGCCGTCGTAGGGGATCCAGGCCGGTTGGGCGGGAGGCAGATCGGTCAGGCCGGTGTTGTTCGGCGAGGTGTTCTTCGGGGCCGCGCAGTCGAACGTGGCTCCCGAGGCACCGGTGGCGAAGTCGTGGTCGACGTAGGCGTCGTTGTCGCCGGTGCAGTACGGCCAGCCGTAGTTGCCCGCCTTGGTGATCCGGTTGAACTCCACCTGCCCAGCGGGCCCGCGCGAAGGGCCGGCGGTGCCGGCGTCGGGGCCGTAGTCGCCGAGGTAGACGATTCCCGTGGCCTTGTCGACGCTCATCCGGAAGGGGTTGCGGAAACCCATCGCGTAGATCTCGGGGCGGGTCTTCGCGGTGCCGGGCGGGAAGAGGTTGCCGCTCGGGATGGTGTACGACCCGTCGGCGTTGACCTTGATGCGCAGCACCTTGCCGCGCAGGTCGTTGGTGTTGCCGGAGGTCCGCTGGGCGTCGTAGGCGGGATTGCGGGAGGCGCGCTCGTCGATCGGGGTGAAGCCGTCCGAGGCGAACGGGTTGGTGTCGTCGCCGGTGGACAGGTACAGGTTCCCGGCCGCGTCGAAGTCGATGTCGCCGCCGACGTGGCAGCACAGGCCGCGGGAGGCGGGCACGTCGAGGATCTTCTTCTCGCCGGCCAGGTCCAGGGTGCCGTCGGTCCTCAGGACGAACCGGGACAGCCGGTTGACCCCGTCGAAGGGAGCGAAGTCGGCGGCGGTGCCGTCGGCCGGGGCGTCACCGGCCGGCGTGCTCAGCTTGGGCGCGTAGTAAAGGTAGACGTACCGGTTGGACGAGAAGTTGGGATCCACGGCGACGCCTTGCAGGCCCTCCTCGTCGTGGCTGTAGACGTCCAGTTTCCCCGCGACGGTGGTGGTCCCCGCCGCGTTCGTCAGCCGGACGGTGCCGTCCCGCGAGGTGTGCAGGACCGACCGGTCCGGCAGCACCGCCAGCGTCATGGGTTCGCCCGTCTCGGCCACGCCCTTGGCGAGCGTGACCTGCTGGAACTCTTCGGCCGCGGCCGGTTCCGCAGCCTCGTGGTCCGGGCCCTGGGGGTGGGCGGAGGCCGGGGAGATTGGCAGCAGACAGCCGACGGCACAGGCCGCGGCGGTCAGTAGGTTACGGACACGACTGTGTCTGAGCGGTTTCATGCGCACAGAGGTCTCCCATGAGTGGGGGTGGGATGACGACAGGCCTCTTCGGACTGCCACGAAGTGCACAGGCGCGCGCCGTCGCGCCGTCGACCGGTCGCGCTCCAAGACCCGGTCTTCTCAAGGAAGTTAGCGGGCTTTGTCGAACTGTGTAACCCGTTCCGCACAAGACCGCGGCACTTTTCCAGCCGCGGGACAAAGTGGCGGCCGAGCCCGTCCCACCACCTCAGGAAGAACGTGGCTCCATCACCCCGGACACGAAGTCACCCCCGCGGCCCACACAAGACGCGCACCGAAAGGCCGTTTCCGTGGGCAGCCGTCGACACTGCATGACCGAGCCAACGGACCGGTCGGCACCTCGGTGATCAGCCCCCACGCCGCCGCGCCCCCTGGCCACGACTCCGTCGTCGCGAGTCGTTCGCGGGCGTCGCTGAAATCCAACGGCCCGGTGACGGCGGTGATGCGCCGGCGCCCTCGGCCCGGAAGAAGGCGCACGGCGAGGTGCGCGCCGCCGACGTAGTCCATCCATACAGGACACGTCCGGGGCCGTGGGGCGGCCGACGGAGACCACCGGCGGCGATGCCCTGGGCCGGCACGGCGGACAGCGGGTCGCCGGTCCCCCTGCGATGGGGCGGAGAGACCCGTCGCGACCGCGTCCGTCCTGCGCGTCACCAGGTCGCGGGCGGCCGCGTTGCGACGGCGTGCTCTCCGCTGGCGAGCTGCGACACATTCGGCTTGGACACCCCGGCGCGCGCCGCGACCTCGGCCGGCGTGGGGCGTTTCAGCACGACACGTCTCGCTGCCCCGGGGTTGCACAGAGGCCCGTAGAACCGCAATCCCCCGGCCGGGGAGAGGGCCGGCACGCGTGCGGCACTCAGGGAACGCTCCGACACGTGCACGTGGGTTCGAGGTGGACAGATGCGTGTCAAGGCACGCGAGCCGGGCGGATCCGCGCGGTAGTGGCCATCAACCGGTCGGCTTGACGAGATCAGCGGACTGAAAGGTGCTTGCGTGCGCGTTGCTGACCCGTCAGGTACGGATTACACGTTTTCTCAAGGTGAACGTAAACCCTTGACACCTCTTCTCGACGGCAGCAGGCTCCCCCTCCAGAGAGCGCTCCCTGACCCTCTGGCCCACCCCAACACTTCGAGGAGTCGCCGTGAGTCCGCTGCGTCGCCGCCTGGGCCTGCTCATAGCCCTCGCGGTCATCCTGCTGTCGTTCGTCGGCATACCGGGCCCACCGCCCGCCCACGCCGCCGACCCCCTGCTCTCCCAGGGCAGACCAGTGACGGTCTCGTCCACGGAGAACCCGTTCGCCGGCGCCAACGCCGTGGACGGCGATCCCGGCACTCGCTGGTCCAGCGCCTTCGCCGACCCCCAGTGGATCCAGGTCGACCTGGGCACTTCCGCCAAGATCAGCGAGGTCGTCCTGAACTGGGAGGCCGCCTACGCCAAGGCGTTCCAGATCCAGGTGTCCGCCGACGCCCGTACCTGGTCCACGGTCTACGAGACCGCCGCAGGCGCCGGTGGCAATCAGCGGCTGACCGTCTCGGGAACCGGCCGGTACGTCCGCGTGTACGGCACGCAGCGGGCCACCCAGTACGGCTACTCCCTGTGGGAGTTCCAGGTGTACGGCACCAAGGACACCGGCGGCGACCCGGATCCCGCCCCCGGCGAGAAGCTCCTGTCCTACGGCAGGACCGGCGCGGCGTCCAGCTCGCAGAACGACGGTCACTGCCGGGAGTGCACCCCGGCCCGCGCCTTCGACCGCGACCCCGCCACCCGCTGGGCGACCAGCCCCACGACCGGCTGGACCGACCCCGGCTGGATCTCCGTCGACCTGGGCGCGACGGCGCAGATCAGCAAGGTGGTGCTCCAGTGGGACCCGGCCTACGCCAAGGCGTTCCAGATCCAGGTCTCACCCGACAACACGAACTGGACCCCGATCTACTCGACCACGGCCGGCACCGGGTTCAAGCAGACCCTGACCGTGTCCGGCACCGGCCGGTACGTCCGCGTGTACGGCACGCAGCGGGCCACCCAGTACGGCTACTCCCTGTGGGAGTTCCAGGTGTACGGCACCGGCGGAGACCCGATCACCCCGCCTCCGCTGCCGCCCGACCCCGCCAACCCGCCCCGGATCGTCTGGCAGGACGAGTTCAACTCCCCGGCAGGTACCAAGCCCGACCCGGCCAAATGGTCCGCCGACCCCGGCACCGGCCCCAACAACGAGCTGGAGTACTACACCAACCACGACAACGTGAGCATGGACGGCGCGGGCCACCTCGTCATAGAGGCACGCAAGCAGGCCACCCCCGGCACCTCGTGCCCGACCGACCCGCTCACCGGGAGTGGCACCTGCCAGTACACATCCGCCCGGATCAACACCGGTAACAAGTTCGAGTTCACGTACGGCCGGGTCGAGGCCCGGATCAAGGTGCCCAAGGGCAACGGTCTGTGGCCCGCCTTCTGGATGATGGGCGCCGACTTCCTCGACGGCCGTCCATGGCCGTACAACGGTGAGATCGACATCATGGAGGTCCTCGGCAAGGACGTGAAGACCTCGTACTCGACCGTCCACGCGCCGGCGTACAACGGCGGCGGCGGGATCGGAGCTCCCTACAAGCTTCCGGGGGACGCCGACTACTCGGACGACTTCCACGTGTGGGCCGCCCACTGGGACAGCAAGGGCATCGTCTACAGCCTTGACGGCCGAACCGTCCTCACGCTCGACAAGGCCCAGATCGAGCAGACCCGCGGTCCGTGGGTCTTCGACCACCCCTTCTACCTGATCCTCAACCTCGCCGTCGGCGGCGACTGGCCCGGACCGCCCGACGCCTCAACCCCCTTCCCGGCGAAGATGCTGGTGGACTACGTGCGGGTCTACCAGTGACACGTCATGCGTGACCGTCACCGGACGAGCCTCGTCCGCTGTCTCACCGGCCGACCGTCGTGGCCACCTCCGGCTGCACCCGACGACAACCGCCACCGGTGTTCGGCCCGGGCCTGGCCCACCGCCTACCGGCGGTTCGCCCGATGGAGCCAGGACCGGGTGTGGGCGAAGCTCCACCACGTGATCCTCGACGAGCTCGGCGCCCGCGGCCAGCCGGCCTGGTCGCGATGCGCGATCGGCTCCGTCAGCGTGCGCGCGGCAAAAAAGGGGTCACCGACCGGACCGAATCCGACCGACCGCGGCAAGAGCGGATCGAAGATCCACTTGATCTGCGACCGCACCGGGCTGCCCCTGTCCCTGAGCATCTCCGGCGCCAACCTCCACGACAGCCAGGCCCTGGAGCCGCTGGTGCGGGGTATCCCGCCGATCCGTTCTCCCCGCGGCCCGCGGCGCCGCAGGCCGGCCAGGCTCCACGGCCACCAGGGCTACGACCATGCCCACCTGCGGAAATGGCTCCGCTCGCGGGGCATCGTGTCGCGCATCGCCCGCGGGGACGTCGAGTCCTCACACCGGCTGGGCCGCCACCGCCGAGTGGTGGAGCGGACGGTGTCCTGGCTCGCCGGCTGCCACCGCCGACTCACCAACTGAAACAGCGTCATGACATGCCGGACAATGTGCGGGCCCGGTGCTGGGGCGTCTACGACGCCGAGGTGCACGGCACCCATCGAGTGCTCCGTGGCGGTGATGGGCCGACGAGCACCGGAGCCGCCGGACGTCGGTGCGACGGCGCAGCGACCCGACCCTCCGGATCGACGACGTGGGGTTCCGCATCACGCGCTCATCGCTGCCTCGGCGGTGACAGCCCATTCCGAAACGGTCGGTTCGCAGGCCGTCTGACGATTCCCTTCGCAGGAAGGGACAGTGCGAATCCTTGTCGTCTGCGGCATGCGCGGCCCCGCCCAGCTCCCAACGACTCCGGGACGAGCCGCGTTTCACCTGCCGGTCAGCTCGACGTACTGGCGAACATGCCGGGCTCGTACGAGCCCCCCGGATTGCGCACGATCACGTTCATCCGGGTGGCCGCGTTGATCAGGGAGACCAGGCAGACCAGCGCACCCACCTGGTCGTCGTCGTAGTGCTTGCGCACCTCGGCCCAGGTCTCGTCGGACACGCCGTGGTCGCCGAGCCGGGTGCCTTCCTCGGCGAGCGCCAGCGCGGCCCGCTCGGCCTCGGTGAACACGGTGCTGTGCCGCCAGGCGGCGACCAGGTTGAGCCGGAGCGCTGTTTCACCGGCGGCCGCGGCCTCCTTGGTGTGGACGTCGACGCAGAAACCGCAACCGTTGATCTGGCCGACCCGCAGCTCCACCAGTTCCCGCAGGGCCTTCGGCAGCGTCGCCCCTTCCAGGACCAACGAAGTGTTGCAGAACCGCTTGGCGACCTTCGCGGCGGTCGGACTGTCGAGCAGGTTGAAACGAGGTTCCATGGCGTCCTCCTCACTCGGTGCTGCGTGCTGCTGCACTGGACGGACACAAGATGCCGACGGTCCGATCCTTGTGACGACGCGTCGATGTGGCGTGCGTCACCGATCACGGGTGTCACAAAGTGGTGGGGGCCGGCGTCTGGTGTACGGCGCAGTCGAAAGGAACGGGCAGGAGCCGGCGATGAACGACCCAACCATGAGCGACCGGGCAAGGGACACATCCGAGCCGGTCGCTCGTGGCGACCGCGTGAACAGCATCACTCGGGCGTTTGTCGCCCACCGCAACCTGTTGTTCACGGTCGCCTACGAGATGCTCGGCTCGGCCGCCGACGCCGAGGACGTCCTGCAGGAGACCTGGCTGCGGTGGGCGGGCGTCGATCTCGACACCGTGCGGGACCGGCGTGCGTACCTGGTCCGGATCACCACGCGTCAGGCGTTGAGCCATCTGCGGACGCTCGGCCGGCGCAAGGAGTCCTACGTCGGCCCCTGGCTGCCCGAGCCGCTGCTGACCGCGCCCGACGTGGCCGAGGACGTCGAGTTGGCCGACAGCGTCTCGATGGCGATGCTGCTGGTGCTGGAGACCCTCACCCCGACCGAGCGGGCGGTGTTCGTGCTGCGCGAGGTGTTCGCCCTCGGGTACGACGAGATCGCCGAGGCCGTCGACAAGAGCCCGGCCGCGGTCCGCCAGATCGCCCACCGGGCACGAACACACGTCGCCGCGCGCCGACCGCGCGGGGTCGCCTCCGCTGCCGAGACGCGCCGCACCGTCGAGGCGTTCCAGCGGGCGGTCGAAACGGGCGACCTGCAACGCCTGCTCGACATCCTCGCACCGGACGTCGTCCTGCTGACCGACGGCGGCGGAGTCGTGCGGGCCGCACCGGTGCCCGTCGTGGGGGCCGACCAGGTGGCCCACGTGCTGGGCAGGATCGCCGCCGCGATGTCGCTGCAGCCGACACAGGTCAACGCGGACCCGGCGCTGATCGTCCGGCTGGGCGGCGAGATCGACACCGTCCTGACAATGCGCATCGACGACGGCCTCATCACCGGGCTCTACGCCGTGCGCAATCCCGAGAAGCTGTCGCGTCTGGAGCGGGAGACCGCCTTGCACCGCTAAGAGTTCCCAACGCAATGCGGTGCGGAGGCGGCGCCGGCAGATCAACGCGCAGCCGAGCCGCAGGAACGCCTCATGGATGTCGTCGCGGATCTCCCAGCGGGTCCGCGGCCGACGGAAGCCGTGCAGCAGGGCGATGGCTGCTCGACCACCCACCGCCGGGTGCCCAGCCCGGAGCCGTGTTCGGTGCCGCGGCGGGCAATCACGGGCCTGATGCCCTTCGCCCAGGCCTGGCGGCGGTGGCAGGCGTGGTCGTAGCCGCGGTCGGCGTAGACCTCCCGTGGCCGGCCGCGCTTGCCCCGGATCGGCGGGATCGCCTCGAGCAGGGGTATCAACCAGGTGACGTCGTTGCGGTCGCCGCCGGTCAACGCCACCGCGAGCGGGACGCCGCCGGCGTCGCAGATCACGTGGTGTTTGGAGCCCGCTCGCCCCCGGTCGACCGGGCTCCTGCCGGTTGTGGGCCGCCCTTGCGCGCCCTGACGTGGGAGCTGTCGATCACCGCACGCGACAGGTCCAGGCGGTCGGCGGCCCGCGGCTCGGCCGGCAGCACCTCGTGCAGCCGCTGCCGCACCCCGGCGTTGTTCCAGTCCCGCAGCCTGCGCCGGCAGGTCATCCCCGAGCCGAAGCCCAGCTCCTTGGGGAGCCACTCCCACCGGGTGCCGGTGTACAAGACGAACAGGATCCCGCACAGCACGGTGCGGTCGTCCAGCGCCTTCCGGCCCGGATGCCGATGCCGCTGCTGCCGGACCGGCAGCAGCGGCTCGATCCGCGTCCATAACTCATCGTCAAGCACCCACGGTTGGGGGGCACGCTTCCTCACACCCGGACACCGAGCCACCCGTCCGAAAGACACGGCTCGACCTCATTGCGTCAGGAGCTCTAACAAGTCATCTCATTTGGCGAGTCGGCGGTAGCAGATGAGAGTGCAGGCGATG
>NZ_BAAASZ010000017.1:568937-653642 GCF_039533145.1 Streptomyces macrosporus | reverse complement strand
CGCGACGACAGGCGGGACGATCGGCGCGGTGATCGGCCCTCGTACCGGCGTGACGATGACCGCCGGGACTTCCGGCGGGACGACGATCGGCGGGGTTTCCGTCGTGACGACGACCGTCGAGGCTTCCGGCGTGACGATGACCGTCGGGACTTCCGCCGTGATGACGAGCGTGGGGGTTTCCGGCGTGACGATCGGCGGGACGACCGGCCCTCCTACGGTCGCGACGACAGGCGAGGCGGCCCGGGAGGTCGAGGCGACCGTCCCCGCGGGGGCTACCGTGGCGACGACCGGGGCGGGAGGCGCCCGTACGGTCAGGGCGGTGGCCGCGGGCGCGACGAGCGCGGCGGCTACCGGCGCGACGACCGCGACCGCTCGGGTGACCGCGGCCAGGAGCGGGAGGCCGTCAGGCGGCTGCCGATCCCGGAGGACGTCACCGGCAACGAGCTGGACAAGGACGTGCGGCAGGAACTCAAGAGCCTGCCCAAGACGCTCGCCGAGGACGTCGCCAAGAACCTGGTGATGGTGGCGAAGCTGCTGGACGAGGAACCGGAGAAGGCCTATGGCTACGCGAAGGTCGCGCTGCGGCTGGCCTCCCGCGTCGCCGCGGTGCGCGAGGCCGCCGGGTTCGCCGCCTACGGGGTGGAGAAGTACGCCGAGGCGCTGGCCGAGTTCCGGGCGGCCCGGCGGATGACCGGGTCCGTCCACCTGTGGCCGGTGATGGCCGACTGCGAGCGCGGTCTGGGCAGGCCGGAGAAGGCCCTGGCCATGGCCGGCGAGCCCGAGGTGCAGAAGCTCGACAAGGCCGGGCAGGTGGAGATGCGGCTGGTCGCCGCCGGCGCGCGGCGCGACATGGGACAGGCCGAGGCCGCCGTGGTCACGCTCCAGAGCCCCGAACTGGCCTCGCACTCCGTGCAGCCGTGGACGGCGCGACTGCGGTACGCGTACGCCGACGCGCTGCTGGCCGTGGGCCGCGAGAAGGAGGCCCGGGAGTGGTTCGCGAAGGCCCTCGAAGCCGACCAGGGCGGGACGACCGACGCCTCCGACCGGCTGGCCGAGCTGGACGGGGTGGAGTTCCTGGACGCGCTCGACCCCGACGCCGACCGGGAGGACGAGCCGGAGGGTCCGGACGCCTCCGAGGCCGGCGGAGCCGGAGACGACGAGCGCTGAGACACGGCTCGACGAGGTGTGACGGAGCATGACGAGGGCGGGGCCCGGATCTTCGGACCGGGTCCCGCCCTCCGCCGTTCTCAGCCCTCCGGACCGTCTTCCCGGCGGCTCTCCCGGCCGTCCGCCTCCATGGCGCGCAGCACCAGCCCGGTGGCCGGCTTGGGACCGAAGGACGTGGACTTGCGGGGCATGGTGACGCCCCGACGGGCCAGGTCGCGGACGGTCTCCTCCGCGACCGCGCGCATCAGCACGGCCGAGCCCCCCAGGCGCTCCGCCTGTTCCACGGCCGCTGTCGCGTCGTGGAGGTAGCCGACCTCGGAGGAGCGGTCCGGAATCCGCCAGACGGCGTCCAGCAGGGTGGAGTGGAGCACCGTGGCGTCCAGCCGCCGCCACTCCTCCGGGCGGTCGCCGCGGACCGTGCGCGCCACCAGGGCCGGATCCGGGTCGTGGAGCAGGTGGAAGGCGCCGTCCCCGGTGAGCAGGAAGGCGTTCCCGGGAGTGCTCTCCAGGGTGCGCAGGGCGTGGGGGAGCGGGCCGTCGACCCGGCGGACGCGGAAGGCGCCCGCCAGCCGGTCGAGGGCGTCGGCCGGCGGCAGGTGGGGGAGCACCCGGTGGATGGCCTGCACCCTCAGCGGATGGCGGGCGGTGTCGACCAGCAGCACCAGGCCGTGGTCCCAGAAGCCGTCGTTCCCGGCGCGGGCGGCCCGCTCGGCCTGGAGCCGCAGGTAGGTGGCCCAGCGGTGGTGGCCGTCGGCGATGAGCGCCTGACGGTGGGAGAGATCGCGGTCGGCCTCGGCGAGTTCGTCGGGGTCGGTGACCGACCAGAGCCGGTGGGAGAAGCCGTCCTCGGTGGTCGTGGAGAGCAGCGGGGGCCTGCCGGTGGCGCGTTCGACGACGGCCGTGGCGCCGGTGGCGGTGCCGTCGCCGCGGTAGGACAGCAGCAGCGGTTCGGGGTTGGCGGCGGTCGCGCGCATCAGGGCCGCGCGGTCCTCGACGACCTCCGGTATGACGTCCTCGTGGGGGAGTACCACGCCCTCGTCCGGCGGGGTCAGTCTCAGGGCGCCGATCAGGCCGCGCTGGAGGACGTCGCCCCGGCGCTGCTCGTAGACGTACAGCGCCGGGTCCCGGTCGCGGACGAGGACGCCCTCTCTCTGCCAGCGGCGCAGCGTGTCCGCGGCCTGCCGGTGGCGGGTGGCGGGGTCGGCGGCCTCCGGCAGGATCAGCCGGACGATGTTGTACGGGTCGGCGGTCTGGAGGTGGTGCAGCCCGTCGGGCCGGACCACGACGTCGTACGGGGGCGAGGTCACGGCGGCGAGGCTGCCGACCCGGTCGGGGGCGTAGCGCAGACCGCGGAAGGGAGCGAGGCGGAGGCCGCCCGAGGGGTGGTCGGGGCCCGGAGATCGCAGCATTGGTGCATGTTATGCCGCCGTGCGGGGGTGAGAGATGATCGGGGGAGTTGCCCGAGAGCACGAGGAGCGAGAAGACGATGACCGGCCCCCACCGCCCGATCCGCACCCGGCCCCGGAGCTGTGGACGTCCGCCGGCCGAGGCGTACGACACGGCGCTGCTCGACCTGGACGGCGTGGTCTACGCGGGCGGCGAGGCGGTTCCCCACGCGGTCGAGGCGCTCGCGGAGGCCCGCGGGGCCGGAATGCGCCTGGCGTACGTGACCAACAACGCCGCGCGCACCCCTCGGACCGTCGCCGAGCACCTGACGCGGCTCGGGGTGCCCGCGGAGCCGGAGGAGGTGGTCACGTCGGCGCAGGCGGTGGCCCGCATGATCGCCGAGGACCTGCCTGCGGGCTCGCGGGTGCTGTGCGTGGGCGGCGAGGGCCTGGCGGTGGCGCTGCGCGAGCGGGGGCTGGAGCCGGTGGAGTCGGCGGACGACGGCCCGGTGGCGGTCGTGCAGGGGTACGGCGGTCCGGAGATGCCGTGGGGTCGGCTGGCCGAGGCGGCGATCGCGGTGGGGCGCGGGCTGCCGTGGTACGCGTCCAACACGGACCTGACCATTCCCAGCGGCCGGGGCATCACCCCGGGCAACGGCGCGGCCGTGGAGGCCGTGCGGATCGCCACCCGCTGGATGCGCCCGGCGCCGGAGCCGAAGGTGGCGGGCAAACCGCTGCCGCCGATGCACCGCGAGACGATCCTGCGGACGGGCGCCGAGCGGCCGTTGGTGGTCGGTGACCGGCTGGACACGGACATCGAGGGCGCGTACGCGGGGGGTGTGGACTCGCTGCTGGTGCTGACCGGGGTGACGGACGCGGCGCAGCTCCTGACGGCACGCCCCGAGCACCGGCCGACGTACGTGGCGGCCGACCTGCGGGGGCTGCACCGGGCCCAGCCGGAGCCGGTGGCGGCGCCGGGCGGCGGGTTCTCGTGCGGGGGCTGGACGGCCTCGGTGCGGGACGGCGCGCTGGTGCTGGAGGGCGAGGGCGACGACCCCCTGGACGGGCTGCGGGCGCTGTGCGCCGCCGCGTGGACGGACGCCGGCGAGGGCGTGCTCCGGGCCGGGACGGACAAGGCGCTCGCCGTCCTCGGACTGTGACCCGGCGTCCGGCCGCGGTCCCGCGGCCGGACGCCGGCCTAGGGACCGCGGCGACGGAGGAGCATCAGCACCGCGACGGCGACGACGGCCAGGCCCACGCCCGCCAGGTTGCCCACGGCCACGTCGCGGGCCCGGTCGCCGCCGAGCGCGAGGCCGGCCGCGAGGAGCCCGAGGACGTACGCGGCGAAGGCGACGACGAGGTCCGTCCGCAGCAGCTCCACGCGCCCGCGCCGGCGCGGACCGTCGCCCGGGCCCGCCCCCGGACTCTTCCGAGGCACCGCCCTGCCACGCCTCCACGGCCACTCCATGACGCCACGGTCCCGCGCCGCTAGGAGCGGTGGTACTCGTCCCTGGTCAGGTCCCTGGGAGTCCTGCGGACGTGCGCGGTCAGTCCGCCGGTCAACCCGCCCGCGCTCGCCTCGCCGGCGGTGGCGGTGACGGCGGAGAGCGGCACCGCGATGTTCTCCAGCGACCGCCGCTCCGCGTTGACGTCCCACACCAGGGCGGTCACGCCGCCCGCGACCATCAGCACGGTGCCCACCGTGTACCCGACGAAGACCCGCCACGGGTTCTCGCCGTCCCCGATCAGGGTCGCGAACAGCCACGGCGCGACGACGCCGCCGAACAGCATCGACATGGCGAAGAAGAACGAGATCGCCTGGGCGCGCATCTCGACCGGGAAGATCTCGCTCACGGTCGGGTACGCCGACGAGGCGGCGGCGGAGGCGATGAAGAAGATCACGCACCACAGCACGGTCTGGGTGACGGCGTTGAGCAGACCCTCGGCGAACAGCCATCCGGTGACGAACAGCAGCACGCCCGAGACGCAGTACGTGCCGCCGATCATGACGCGGCGCCCGACGGTGTCGAAGAACCGGCCCGGGATCAGCGGACCCAGCAGGTTGCCCACGGCGAAGGGGAGGATGAAGTACGCGACCGCCCCGCCCCCGATGCCGTAGAACTCGGCGAGGATCGGCGCGTAGGTGAAGAAGATCGCGTTGTAGAGGAACGACTGGGTCACCATGAGCACGAAGCCCAGGAAGGACCGCCGGCGGTCGTCGCGGAACAGCACGCGCGCCAGTTCGCGGTAGGAGACCGGCTTGCGGCGCCGGAACTCCATGGCGGCCTCGTCGGGCACCGGCGCCAGGCGCGTCCCGTGCTTCTCCACGTCGTGTTCGATCGCGGTCACGACCCGCTCGGCCTCCTCGGGACGCCCGTGGGTGAGCAGCCACCGCGGGCTCTCCGGGATGTTCCGCCGCAGTCCCCAGATCGCCAGGCCGATCGCGGGGCCGAGGAGCAGGCCGAGCCGCCGGCCGAGGTCGATGGAGAACAGGTCGGGGTTGAGGAAGGCGAGGTTGGCCGCGGCGCCGATCATGGCGCCCAGCCAGTAGGTCCCGTTGATGGCCAGGTCGGCGTGGCCCCGGTGGCGGCTGGGGACGAGCTCGTCGATCGCCGAGTTCAGGGCCGCGTACTCGCCGCCGATGCCGGTGCCGGCGATGAACCGGGTGACGGCGAAGAACGCGAAGTTCATCGACAGCGCGGTCAGGGCGTTGCCGATCAGGTAGACGCCCAGGGCGACGATGAACAGCTTGCGGCGGCCCAGCCGGTCGGCCATCCGTCCGAACACCAGCGCGCCCACGACCTCGCCGAGCAGGTAGACGCTGGCGGTCAGGCCCACCTGGGAGGCGGAGAAGCCCAGGGACTGCTCGTCCCTGATCCGGTCCGCGATGGACCCGGCGACGGTGATCTCGATGCCGTCGAGCACCCAGGTGATGCCCGGCGCGACGACCACCTTCCAGTGGAAGCCGCTCCACGGCAGCCGGTCCATCCGCTGGGGGACGGTGCTGCGTACGGGCTTGGCGCCCTGGTCGATTCCCACGGGGACGGTCGCCATCGCGGCGTCCGTACGTCAAGAGGCGTCGGGCGCGGCGCCGCGTGCCGGCTGTCGGCGGTTTCCCGGAGGAACTCCCTGAACGGCGTGAACGCCACGGGATTCCCCGGCCGTCCCGTCCCGGTGGTGGCCCCGTCCCGGTGGTGGCGCGCCCGCAGTCCGGGGGAAGCGGACGCGCCCGCGTCAGCGGAGGGCGACGCTCACGGTGGCGACGTAGCGCTCCTCGACCGTGCCGTCCGGGAAGAGCGCGGTCAGGCGCTCGCGCTCCTCGTCGAAGAGGGGGGCGGCGCGCTCCTCGCCCAGGACGAGGAAGGCCGAGTGACTGGCCAGGTTGCCCAGGTGGGCGTCCAGGGGCACCCGCCGGGACCAGGACACCCGCCGGGTGGTGAAGCCCGGCCGCCCGGACGGCAGGGAGTCGGCCGCGGCCGGCGCCGCGGAGCCGTCCCCGGCCTCCCCGGCGCCGAGGAAGCGGCGCAGCCGGGCGGCCTGGTCGGAGATCCAGGGCACGGACTCGTCGGAGTCGTTGCGCAGGACGGCCAGGGCGCCGCCGGGACGCAGGACGCGGAACGCCTCGGGCAGCGACCGGTCCGGATCGGTCCAGTGCCAGGACTGGGCGTAGGAGACGAGGTCGACGGAGGCGGAGGCCAGGGGGAGGCGGTTGCCGTCGCCGCGCACGATCGGGACGTCGGGCAGGTGCCGGCGGAACTCGGCGGCCATCCCGTCACCGGGCTCCACGGCGACGACGCGTGCGCCGCGGGCGTGGAGGAGGGCGGTGAGGATTCCGGTGCCGGCGCCGACGTCGGCGGCACGGGCACCGGCGAGGGGACGGCCCGCGATCACCTCGACGGCGTCCAGCAGGGCGGACGGGTAGGAGGGGCGGTGGGCGGCGTAGAGGGCGGCGGCCGCGTCGAAGGAACGGGCGTGCGAGGTGGTCGTCATGGGGTCATCGTCGTCGCTCGGAGGGCCGCCCACACCCGTTCCCGGCCCGGCGCCCGGAAAATCCCGGATCCGGGGCGCTCAGAGCAGCGACCGCAGCCGCAGCAGGTCCCGCAGGCCCGCCTCCAGTCTGACCCGGCCCCGGGACCAGGCGTGGGCGAAGCTCAGCCTGCCCTCCACCAGGGAGACGAGGTCGTCGCCGGTCATGGCCAGTCTGATCTGGGCGCGTTCCGGCGGGGGCCCCGGCACGGTGGTCGTGTCCTCGATGCGGCCGTGGACGAGCCGGCCGGTGAAGGTGATGTCCAGGTCGGTGAGGTGGCAGCTGACCGAGCGTTCCACCGCGGCGGCGCTGCGGACGCCGCCGTCCGCCTCCGCCAGGTTCCTCGCCAGTCGCTCCAGCGCGGCCCGACACTGCTCTGTGGTCGCCATCGCTCCCGACGGTACCGCAGGGAGTGCCCGGCTCCGCGGCGGAACGCGGGCGCGGTAGCGTCGTGACCATGGACGAGCCGATGTCCGGCACGGTGCCGGAGCCGGAACCGCCGGCGGAGCCGGGAGCCCAGGAGTCCCCGGGCCTCCCGGGAACACCGCCGCACGAGGAACATCCCGCGGGCGACGGGCCCCGCCCCCTGGGCGTCACGGTGACCCCGACCGGGCACCCCGGGGTCGACGCCGGGCTGCGTCGCCTGGCGGACGTCGACCGCCTCGCCGTCTCCGGGCATCCGGAGGTGTACGAGGATGTGCACCGCGGGCTGCGTGACACGCTGACCGCGCTCGACCAGCGACCCGGGCCGACCGCGCCGGGCGCGCCGCACGACTCCGGGAGCTGAACCGTACGTGGCAGCATCACGAAACCAGCGCGGCCGGCGCAGCCGGCTCGACGCGGAACTGGTGCGTCGCAAGCTGGCCCGTTCGCGCGAACACGCCGGCGCGCTCATCGCCGCCGGACGGGTCACCGTCGGCGGCGCCACCGCGACCAAGCCCGCCACCCAGGTGGAGACCGGGGCGGCCATCGTGGTGGCCGAGGACGCCGACGACCCGGACTACGTCTCGCGCGGCGGCTACAAGCTGGCCGGCGCCCTGGCGGCGTTCACCCCGCGCGGCCTGACCGTGGCCGGGCGGCGGGCGCTGGACGCCGGCGCCTCCACCGGCGGCTTCACCGACGTGCTGCTGCGCGCCGGGGCCGCGCGGGTCGTCGCGGTCGACGTCGGCTACGGGCAGCTCGCCTGGTCGCTGCGGAACGACGAGCGGGTCGTGGTCAAGGACCGCACCAACGTCCGCGACCTCACCCTGGAGCTGATCGGCGGCGAACCGGTGGACCTCGTCGTCGGCGACCTGTCCTTCATCCCGCTCGGCCTGGTGCTGCCCGCCCTGGCGCGGTGCGCGGCACCCGACGCCGACCTCGTGCTGATGGTCAAACCGCAGTTCGAGGTCGGCCGGGAGCGCCTGGGAAGCGGGGGCGTGGTCCGCAGCCCGCACCTGCGCGCCGAAGCGGTCCGCACCGTCGCCGGTCAAGCCTCCGAACTGGGTTTTGGCGTACTCGGAGTGACCGCCAGTCCCCTGCCGGGGCCCTCCGGTAACGTCGAGTACTTCCTGTGGCTGCGCGCCGGGGCGCCCGAACTCGACCCGGCCGACGTCGACCGAGCCGTGGCGGAGGGCCCCCAGTGACCACGCAGAACACCAACAGCACCGAGCGCGCCGGCACCACCGACCGCACGGTGTTCCTGCTGACCCACACCGGCCGCCAGGCCGCGGTCCGCAGCGCCGAACTCGTCGTCCAGGGGCTGCTGCGCAACGGCATCGGCGTGCGCGTGCCGGCCGAGGAGGCGGCCGACCTGTCGCTGCCGTCGGCCGTGCAGGTGGTCGAGGCCGACGCGGGCGTCGTCGAGGGCTGCGAACTGCTCGTCGTCCTCGGCGGCGACGGGACGCTGCTGCGCGGCGCGGAGTTCGCCCGCGCCTCGGGGGTGCCGCTGCTGGGCGTCAACCTCGGCCGGGTCGGCTTCCTCGCCGAGGCCGAGCGCGACGACCTGGAGAAGGTCGTGCACCGGGTCGTCGACCGCTCCTACGAGGTCGAGGAGCGGATGACCATCGACGTGCTCGTCCGCAACAACGGCGGCGTCGTGCACCGCGACTGGGCGCTGAACGAGGCGTCGGTGGAGAAGGCCGCCCGCGAGCGGATGCTGGAGGTCGTCGCGGAGGTCGACGGCCGCCCGGTCTCCCGCTTCGGCTGCGACGGCGTCGTGTGCGCCACGCCCACCGGCTCCACGGCCTACGCCTTCTCCGCCGGCGGGCCCGTGGTCTGGCCGGAGGTCGAGGCGCTGCTCATGGTGCCCATCAGCGCCCACGCCCTGTTCGCCAAGCCCCTGCTGACCACCCCCGACTCGGTGCTCGCCGTCGAGGTGCAGCCGCAGACCCCGAACGGCGTCCTGTGGTGCGACGGGCGGCGCACCGTGGAGCTGCCCGCGGGCGCCCGGGTGGAGGTACGGCGCGGCGAGGTGCCGGTGCGGCTGGCGCGGCTCCACCACGCCTCCTTCACCGACCGCCTGGTCGCCAAGTTCGCGCTTCCGGTGGCCGGGTGGCGCGGGGCGCCGCACTAGCACACCGGTGCGGGCGGGGACACCGGCGAGGACCGCGAGTGGGGAACCGGGCGGGGGACCTCGTATGGTCGTATCCGTGTTGGAGGAGATGCGGATTCGGGCCCTGGGCGTGATCGATGACGCCGTCGTCGAGCTGTCCCCCGGCTTCACCGCGGTGACCGGGGAGACCGGCGCGGGCAAGACCATGGTCGTCACCAGTCTGGGGCTGCTGCTCGGCGGACGCGCGGACGCCGCCCTGGTGCGAGCGGGTGCGAAGGCCGCCGTGGTGGAGGGTCGGATCGTGCTGCCGCCCGGCGCGCCCGCGGCGCGGCGGGCCGAGGAGGCGGGCGCGGAACTGGACGACGGCGACCTGTTGATCAGCCGGACGATCTCGGCCGAGGGCCGCTCGCGCGCCCACGTCGGCGGCCGCACGGTGCCCGTCGGGCTGCTGGCGGAGCTGGGCGAGGACCTGGTCGCGGTGCACGGACAGACCGATCAGCAGGGCCTGCTGCGCCCGGCCCGACAGCGCCAGGCGCTGGACCGGTACGCGGGCGAGGCCGTCTCCGCGCCGCTGGCCGAGTACACCGAGGCGTACCGGCGGCTGCGCGCGGTCTCCGCCGAGCTGGAGGAGCTGACCACGCGCGCCCGCGAGCGCGCCCAGGAGGCCGACCTGCTCCGCTTCGGCCTGGAGGAGATCGCCGCCGCCGAGCCCCGGTCGGGCGAGGACGTCGAGCTGGCCGCCGAGGCCGAGCGGCTCGGCCACGCCGAGGCCCTGGCCTCGGCCGCCGCCACCGCCCACGGCGCGCTCGTCGGGGACCCGGCCGACCCCGAGGCCGTGGACGCCGGCGCCCTGGTGGCGGGCGCCCAGCGCGCGCTGGAGGCCGTACGGGCGCACGACCCGGCCCTGGCCGCCCTCGCCGACCGGCTGGGCGAGGTGGGCATCCTGCTGGCGGACGTGGCCGGCGAGCTGGCCGGGTACGCCGACAACCTGGACGCCGACCCGCTGCGGCTGGCCGCGGTCGAGGAGCGGCGGGCCACGCTCGCCCACCTGACCCGCAAGTACGGCGAGGACGTCGACGCCGTACTGGCCTGGGCGGAGGAGAGCGCCGCCCGGCTCGCCGAACTCGACAGCGACGACGACCGGATCGCCGAACTGACCACCGAGCGCGACGCGCTCCGCGCCCGACTGGCCGAGTTGGCACGGCGGTTGACGGCCGCTCGGGCGGAGGCGGCCGAGCGGTTCGCCGAGGCGGTCACCGCGGAGCTGGCCGAACTCGCCATGCCGCACGCCCGCGTCACCGTCGAGCTGCGGCAGCACGAGACCACCGACGAGGCGTCGGGCATCGAGGTGGACGGACGGCTCGTCACCTTCGGCCCCCACGGCGTGGACGAGGTCGAGCTGCTGCTCGCCCCCCACCCCGGGGCCCCGCCCCGCCCGATCGCCAAGGGCGCCTCGGGCGGTGAGCTGTCCCGGGTGATGCTCGCGGTGGAGGTGGTCTTCGCGGGCGCCGCCCCGGTGCCGACCTACCTCTTCGACGAGGTGGACGCCGGCGTCGGCGGGAAGGCCGCGGTCGAGGTCGGACGGCGCCTGGCGCGGCTGGCGAAGTCGGCGCAGGTCGTGGTCGTCACCCACCTTCCGCAGGTCGCGGCGTTCGCCGACCGGCACCTGGTGGTGGAGAAGACGTCCGACGGCTCGGTGACGCGCAGCGGCGTGAAGACGCTCCGGGGCGAGGACCGGGTGCGCGAGCTGTCCCGGATGCTGGCGGGCCACGAGGAGTCGCAGATGGCCCGCGCCCACGCCGAGGAGCTGCTGGAGGCGGCCCGCGGCGGCATCTGACCGCGCCCGGCCTCCGCCGCGCGGCCCTTTCACCCGTACGGTGTGCCGCCCGGCGGGGGTCGGACCTGGCATCCTGGACGCAGCACACCGCCGCGCGCCGACCGTGTGCCGTACGCGCCGTGCGCCGCCGTGTGCGCGACCCGCCGTCCGGACCGGGGCCGCGGTCCCCTCGCGTCCGAACACGTCCGAGCGGCCGGTGCCGTCCGAGCGGCCGTGCCGTCCGAGCCCTCACAAGCCGGGAGCCCCATCCTTCCGTGAGCAGCACACCGGTTCCGCCGCGCGGTCAGCCGCCCCTGCACGTGGTGCAGGTGGTCGGCAGCGGCAGCGCCCGCACCTGCGCGCACGTGCGCTCCCTGGCGGCCGGGCTCGTGGCCCGCGGGGTGCGGGTGACCGTCTGCGCGCCGCACGCCACCGAACCGGACTACGGCTTCACCGACGTCGGTGCCCGCTTCGTGCCCCTGGCCGACTGCACGGACCCGGAGGCGGCCGTGGCGCTGCGCGCGGTGTGCGGGGACGCCGACGTGGTGCACGCCCACGGACTGCGCGCCGGGGCGCTGGCCGTGCCGGTGCTGTACGGGCGCCGCCGGCGGGCGCCGCTGGTGGTCACCTGGCACGCCCGGACCCAGGCCGCCGGAGCGCGGGCCCGGCTGATGTGGCTGCTGGAGCGGCGGGTGGTGCGGGCCGCGCGGGTGGTGTTCGGCACCACGTCGGACCTGGTGGACCGGGCCCGCCGCCACGGGGCCCGCGACGCCCGGCTCGCCCCGGTGTCCGTCCCCGTGCCGCGCGCGGGCTCCGCCCGCCCGCCGCGGCCGGGGGAGGGGGCGGACGGGCGGCGGGAGAAGACCCGCGCCGAACTCGGCGTCACCGGGCGCCCGTTGGTGTTCGCGATCGGACGCCTCGCGCCCCGCCAGGGGTTCGGCACCCTGCTGACCGCCTCCCGCGCCTGGCGCGGCCTCGAACCGCCGCCGCTGCTGGCCGTCGCGGGGGAGGGGCCGGACCGGGCCGCGCTCCAACGCCGCGTCGACGACGAGGAGTTGCCCGTACGGCTGCTGGGGCGGCGCGGGGACGCGCTGGAACTGCTCGCCGCCGCCGACGTCGCGGTGCTGCCCGCGCGCTGGGAGGGCCGGGCGGTGGTGGCCCAGGAGGCGCTGCGGGCGGGGGTTCCGCTGGTGGCCACGGCGGTGGGCGGCCTGCCGGAACTGGTCGGCGACGCCGCGCTGCTGGTGCCCTACGGCGACGCGGAGGCGCTGGCCGACGCCGTGGCCGGGCTGCTGGCCGATCCCGCCCGACGCCGGTCCCTGGCCGCGGCCGGGCGGGCGCAGGCGGCGACCTGGCCGAGCGAGGACGAGACGGTGGCCCAGGTGCTGAGCGTGTACGACGAACTGACCCAGGGGCCCTGACCGGAGCCCGCCGTCCGCACCGCCCCGGTCCGACGGCGGCCGGCCGCCGTCAGCTGGAGTCGCGGACCACCAGCCGGGCGGGGGTGACCACCGGGGCCAGGGGCGTGTCGGAGGGCACGCCCTCCGGGTCCAGCCCCAGCCGCCGCAGCAGCAGCCCGGCCATCATCCGGCCCATGTCCTGGACGTCCTGGCGCACGGTGGTCAGGGCCGGGACGGCCCAGGCGGCCGGCTCCAGGTCGTCGTAGCCGACGACCGCCACGTCCTCGGGGACCCGCCGGCCGCGGGAGCGCAGGGTCCGCAGCGCGCCCGAGGCCATCAGGTCACTGCCCGCGAACACGGCGTCGAGGTCGGGGGAGCGGTCCAGCAGTTCGGCCATGGCGCGCTCGCCGCCCTCGGCGGTGAAGTCGCCGTGGGCGACCAGGGCCGGATCGGCCTCGGCCACCCCCAGGGCGTCGCGGTAGCCGTCGAGCCGGTCCTGGGCGGAGGTCTGGTCCAGCGGGCCGGTGATCACGGCGATCCGCCGCCTCCCCCGCTCCAGCAGGTGCTCCACCGCCTGCCGGGCGCCGCCGCGGTTGTCGGTGTCCACGTACAGCAGCTCGGGGTCGTCCTCCGCGCCGGGCCAGCCCGGCCGGCCGCCGAAGACCGTGGGCAGGCCCGAGGCGTTCGCCATCGACGGCAGCGGGTCGTCGCGGTGGAGCGAGAACATCAGCGCCCCGTCCACGTGCCCGCCCGCCAGATAGCGCCCGACGCGGTCGTAGTCCGTGCGCCCCTCCAGCAGCAGGAGCAGCAGTTGGGTGTCGCACGCGGACAGCTCACGGCTGATGCCGCGCAGTTGCTGGGCGAAGAAGGGGTCGGAGAACACCCGCGTCTCGGGTTCGGCGATCACCACGGCGACGGCCCCCGTGCGGCGGGTGACCAGGCTGCGCGCCGCGCTGTTGGGGACGTAGCCCAGTGCGGCCACCGACGCCTCGACCCGCTCGCGCAGGGCCTTGCGGACGCCCGCGCCCCCGTTGACCACGCGGGAGACGGTGGCGCGGGAGACCCCGGCGTGGGCGGCGACCGCTTCGAGGGTGGGTCTGTGACCGTGCACGGCGAAACTCCTTCTCTCCTGAGGACCCGACGCTACCGCCAACGGTGGACAGTGTGCAGGTCATCCCCTGAGAGCGCTTTCACCGCCCGATGTCGCTCCCGCCCCCATCCCGGCGCATCCGGGGGGCGGGGCGGGACGCGATCCTCGCGGGGCTCTCCACGGCGGCGGGGCCGAGCCCCTTCCGAGCCCCCTCCGGACCCCGCCGCCTCGTCGGCACGCCGGACACGGAGGGGGGACCGCCGGAGGCGGGAGGCACGGGACCCCGGCACCGCGTCGGAACCGACACGGCGCCGGGGCCACGGTGCGCGAACGGCGCGGAGAACGGGCCCCGCGCGCGGCTAGCCGCCGTACGCGCCGGAAGCCGTCAGCCGCAGGGCGGTGTCGATCAGCGGCACGTGGCTGAACGCCTGGGGGAAGTTGCCCACCTGGCGCTGGAGCCGGGGGTCCCACTCCTCCGCGAGCAGCCCCAGGTCGTTCCGGAGCGACAGCAGCTTCTCGAAGAGCCGGCGCGCCTCCTCGACCCGGCCGATCATCGCCAGGTCGTCCGCCAGCCAGAACGAACAGGCCAGGAACGCGCCCTCGTCGCCCGACAGGCCGTCCAGACCCTCCTGGTCGCCCGAGGTCGGGTAGCGCATCACGAAGCCGTCCGGCGTCGACAGCTCGCGCTGGATGGCCTCGATGGTGCCGATGACCCGCTTGTCGTCCGGGGGCAGGAAGCCCACCTGCGGGATGATCAGCAGCGAGGCGTCCAGCTCCTGCGACCCGTAGGACTGGGTGAAGGTGTTGCGCTCGGGGTCGTACCCCTTCTCGCACACGTCGCGGTGGATCTCGTCGCGCAGCCGCTTCCAGCGCTCCAGCGGCCCGTCCACGTCGCCGGACTCGATCAGGCGGATCGTGCGGTCCACCGCGACCCACGCCATGACCTTGGAGTGGACGAAGTGCCGGCGCGGGCCGCGCACCTCCCATATCCCCTCGTCCGGGTCCATCCAGTGGTCCTCCAGATAGCCGATCAGCTTGATCTGGAGCAGGCTGGCGTAGTCGTTGCGGGCCAGACCGGTCATGTGGGCCAGGTGGAGGGCCTCGATGGTCTCGCCGTAGACGTCGAGCTGGAGCTGGCCGGCGGCGCCGTTGCCGACCCGCACCGGCGTCGAGCCCTCGTAGCCCGGCAGCCAGGAGAGCTCCGTCTCGCCCAGCTCGCGCTCGCCCGCGATGCCGTACATGATCTGCAGGTTCTCCGGGTCCCCGGCGACCGCCCGCAGCAGCCACTCCCGCCACGCGAGGGCCTCCTCGCGGTAGCCGGTGCGCAGCAGCGACGACAGCGTGATCGCCGCGTCGCGCAGCCAGGTGAAGCGGTAGTCCCAGTTGCGCACGCCGCCGATCTCCTCGGGCAGCGAGGTGGTGGGCGCGGCCACGATGCCGCCGGTCGGGGCGTAGGTGAGCGCCTTGAGCGTGATCAGGGAGCGGACGACCGCCTCCCGGTACGGGCCGTGGTACGTGCAGTGGCTCACCCAGGTGTCCCAGAACTCCTCGGTCGTCGCCAGGGCCGCCTCCGGCTCCGCGGGCGGCGGGGGCTCCTGGTGGGAGGGCTGCCAGCTGATGGTCATCGTCACCCGGTCGCCCGGCGCGACGGTGAAGTCGGCGTAGGTGGTCAGGTCCTTGCCGTAGGTGTCGACGTCGCTGTCGACCCAGACGGAGTCGGGCCCGGCGACGGCGACGGTACGGCCGTCCACCTTGTGCACCCACGGCACGATCTGTCCGTAGGAGAACCGCATCCGCAGCGCGGAGCGCATCGGAACCCGGCCGCTGACGCCCTCCACGATGCGCACCAGCTGCGGCGCGTGGTGCTCGCGCGGCGGCATGAAATCGATCACACGGACCGTGCCGCGGGGGGTGTCCCACTCGGACTCCAGGACGAGGGAGTCCCCCCGGTAGCGGCGGCGGGTGGCGGCCGGCGGCTTCTGCTCGGGGGCGTGCGCCGGGCCCAGCCGCCAGAAACCGTGGTCCTCGGTGCCGAGGAGTCCGGCGAAGATGGCATGGGAGTCGAACCGGGGAAGGCACAGCCAGTCCACCGACCCGTCCCGGCAGACCAGGGCGGCGGTCTGCATGTCCCCGATGAGTGCGTAATCCTCGATGCGCCCGGCCACGAGCATCTCCAGTCGAACTGCGGCTACGCCCCGTGGGACGTGCGGTCTTCCGTCCTGCCACGTGAACGGCCCACGTGGACAGTCTGAGCAGGATACGACGCGGCCAGATGATCCGCGCCCAGGTCACCTTAGGGGCGCCGGGGCCCTCTTGGTGACCACGATCCGGGGATCGGGCGGGCGCGGACGGCCGCGGCGAATCCGTCCCGGCCACTGTGCCACGGTCCGTACCGTGACGCCGCCGCGCTTCGGGGACCGTGCCCGCCGCTGATACCCTGGTAGCCCGTGGAGCGGAGGGCACAACAACCCCCGAACCGCAGCGACGGCACCCCCTCCCACCGGCCGGGGCGCCGAAGCGCACGTCACCTCGCGACCACGGGAGCCCCCTCTTGGCCATGCCGCCCAAATCCATGACGACCAAGCACCTCTTCGTCACGGGGGGTGTCGCCTCCTCCCTCGGCAAGGGTCTCACCGCCTCCAGCCTGGGCGCGCTGCTCAAGGCCCGCGGACTGCGGGTCACCATGCAGAAGCTCGACCCGTACCTCAACGTCGACCCGGGCACGATGAACCCCTTCCAGCACGGTGAGGTGTTCGTCACCAACGACGGCGCCGAGACCGATCTGGACATCGGCCACTACGAGCGCTTCCTCGACGTCGACCTCGACGGCTCCGCCAACGTCACCACCGGCCAGATCTACTCCACGGTGATCGCCAAGGAGCGGCGCGGCGAGTACCTGGGCGACACCGTGCAGGTCATCCCGCACATCACCAACGAGATCAAGCACCGCATCCGTCGGATGGCCACCGACGACGTGGACGTGGTGATCACCGAGGTCGGCGGCACCGTCGGCGACATCGAGTCGCTGCCCTTCCTGGAGGCCGTGCGTCAGGTGCGGCACGAGGTCGGCCGCGACAACGTCTTCGTCGTCCACATCTCGCTGCTGCCCTACATCGGCCCCTCCGGGGAGCTGAAGACCAAGCCCACCCAGCACTCGGTGGCCGCCCTGCGCAACATCGGCATCCAGCCCGACGCGATCGTGCTGCGCGCCGACCGGGACGTGCCCGTCTCCATCAAGCGCAAGATCTCGCTGATGTGCGACGTGGACGAGGAGGCGGTGGTGGCCTGCAAGGACGCCCCGTCCATCTACGACATCCCCAAGGTGCTGCACGGCGAGGGCCTGGACGCCTACGTGGTGCGCCGCCTGGGCCTGCCCTTCCGCGACGTGGACTGGACCCAGTGGGACGACCTGCTGCGCCGCGTCCACCAGCCCGAGCACGAGGTGACCGTCGCGCTGGTCGGCAAGTACATCGACCTGCCCGACGCCTACCTGTCGGTCACCGAGGCGCTGCGCGCGGGCGGCTTCGCCAACAACGCCCGCGTGCGGATCAAGTGGGTCACCTCCGACGACTGCCAGGTCCCCGGCGGCGCGCGGAAGCAGCTCGGCGACGTGGACGCGATCTGCATCCCCGGCGGCTTCGGCGAGCGCGGCATCGAGGGCAAGGTGGCGGCGATCACCTACGCCCGCGAGAACGGCGTCCCGCTGCTGGGCCTCTGCCTGGGCCTGCAGTGCATCGTGATCGAGGCCGCCCGCAACCTGGCGGGCATCGAGGGCGCCAACTCCACCGAGTTCGACCAGGCCGCCCCCCACCCGGTGATCTCCACGATGGAGGAGCAGCTCGACATCGTCGCCGGAGAGGGCGACATGGGCGGCACCATGCGGCTGGGCATGTACCCGGCCAAGCTCGCCGAGGGGTCGATCGTGCGCGAGGTGTACGGCGGCGAGCCGTACGTCGAGGAGCGCCACCGCCACCGGTACGAGGTCAACAACCAGTACCGCGCCGAGCTGGAGAAGGCCGGGCTGGTGTTCTCCGGCACCTCTCCGGACAACAAGCTGGTGGAGTTCGTCGAGTACCCGCGCGAGGTCCACCCGTACCTGGTCGCCACCCAGGCCCACCCCGAGCTGCGCTCCCGGCCCACCCGCCCGCACCCGCTCTTCGCCGGCCTGGTGAAGGCCGCGGTCGAGCGGCAGGGCGCGGCGCGCGAGCGCGAGCGCGAGGAGGTCTGAGCGATGGGGACGGACGGACGTCTGCGGGACGTCCCGCAGGAGTGGCGGGTCACGGCCTCCGAGACGCCGTTCACCGGCGGCAAGACCGGTGTGCGCACCGACCGCGTGGTGATGCCGGACGGCTCCGTCGCGACCCGCGACTACCAGGTGCACCCCGGCTCGGTCGCCGTCCTGGCGCTGGACGAGCAGGACCGGGTGCTGGTGATCGGCCAGTACCGCCACCCGGTGCGGCACAAGCTGTGGGAGATCCCCGCCGGGCTGCTCGACGTGCCCGGCGAGAACCCGCTGCACGCCGCCCGGCGCGAGCTGTACGAGGAGGTGCACGTCAAGGCCGAGGACTGGCGGGTGCTGGTCGACATGTACACCTCGCCCGGCGGCAGCGACGAGGCGGTGAGGATCTTCCTGGCCCGCGAGCTGTCCGAGGCGGAGGGCGAGCGGTTCGCGGCCTCCGACGAGGAGGCCGACATGGAGATCGCCCGCGTCCCGCTGGCGGACCTGGTCCGCGGCGCCCTGGCGGGCGAGCTGCACAACAACTGCCTGCTGACCGGCGTCCTCGCGCTGACCGCCGCCCGCGCCTCGGGGGGCCTGGACACCCTGCGCCCGGCCGACGCGCCCTGGCCCGCCAGGCCGTTCGAGGCGTGACGGGTGCGACGGGCGTGACGGAAGCACCGTGACGACGGGGCCGTGGTGCCGGAGGACGGCGCCACGGCCCCGCGCCGAAGCCGGAGCCGGGACGACCCGGCCGGGGTGAACTACCCTCGATCCGTGACGGATCAGGCGGTGCACACCGGCGGGCCGACCCCGTACACGGCCCCGGAGGCGGACGGGTTCGGCGGCTTCGTCGGACGGCGGTGCGAGCTGGCCCGGCTCCGCGCCGACCTCGAAGGCGAGGGACTCGACGCCCCGGCCGGACGTCCCGCCGCCCCCCACGGCCGCGTCCTGCTCGTCGCGGGCCGCCCCGGATCGGGCCGCACCGCGCTGGCGGAGGAGTTCGTCCGGCAGGTCGCCGCCGACCACCCCGACGGCGTGCTCCGCGCCCGGCTCACCGACCCGGACGGCACCCCCGTCCCCACCGAGCGCACCGCCCGCGACCTGCTCCGCGCCCTCGGCCGGCCCGTCCGCGCCGGGGCGGGGGAGCGCGAGCTCGTCGAGGCGCTGCGAGCCGCCCTGACCGGCCGCCGCGCCCTGCTGCTCCTGGACGAGGTGGCCACCCCCGGGCAGCTGACGGACCTGCTCCCCGACGGCCGGGCCCCGCTCGTCCTCGCCGTCTCCCGCGGGCCGCTGACCGGCGTCCCGGACGTGCGGCCCTGCACCCTGGGCGGGCTCGACACCGAGTCGGCCGTCGCCCTCCTGGCCCGCCGGGCCGGGGAGACCCCCCGCGTCACCGTCGACCCGCGCGCCGCCGAGTGCCTGGTCGAGGCGTGCGGCGGACGGCCCGCCGCGCTCGTCCTGGTCGCCGGCTGGCTGGCGGCCCACCCCATGGCGTCCGTCGCCGAGGCGGTGCGGCGCTTCGGCGACCTGCCGGACACCCTCCCCGGCGAGCCGGCGGACGGCATCGCGCGAGGCGTCGGCCGCCTCCCCCGCCCCCGCACGCACCCCGCCCCGGCCGCCCGGCCGCTGGTCCGCGCCCTGCTGCTGATGCACGGCTCGCTGCCGCCGCCGGCCGCCCGCACCCTGCGCCTGCTGGCGCTCGCCCCGGCCGGGCTCGTCGACGCCCACACCGCCGCCGCCCTCGCGGGGTGCCCGGTGGACACGGCGGCGGCCACGCTGGAGGGCTTCGTCCGGCTCGGTCTGCTGCGGACCACCGTCGTCCCCGGCCAGTACGAGGTCCCCGGCTGCCTCGCCCCCCTGCTGACCGTCCTGCTGAGGGAGTCGGAGCGCCCCGCCGAGGTGCAGCTGGCGCGGGCCCGGATGCTGGAGCGGGCCGTACGGCTGCTGCGGTCCTGCCGGGCCGCCGCCGAGCCGTCCGGCTCCCCGGCGCGCCGGGAGATGGCCGGGCTGCCGCGCGCCCTGCGCTTCGCCACGCCCGCCGCTGCCGCCGGGTGGCTCGACTCCCGTCTGCCGGCCCTGCGCGCCGCCGCCGGGCTGGCCGCCCGCGACGGGGAGCTGGACACCCTCGCCCGGCGCCTGGTCTCGGCCCTGACCAGGGCGCTGAGCGCGCATCTGAGGCCCGACGAGGCCGCTCCCGAGCTGTACCGCCTGTACGAGCTCCTGCCGCCCGTCACCGCCCGCCGCGGCCTGCACGGCGAGCGCGCCGCGGCCCTGCTGGCCCTGGGGGACCTCGACGTCCGCGCCGACCGGCCCCGAGGGGCGTTGACGCGCTACCGCGCCGCCCTGGAGGCCGCCCGCGCCGCCGGGGAGCGCGGCGCCGGGATGGCCGCTCGGGCCATGGAGTCCCTCGGCGACACCTACGCGCACCTGGGCGACCGGGCGCGGGCGACCGACTGGTACGGCCGGGCGCTCGCCCTGTGCCAGTCCCGCGGGGACCTGGCGGCCGAGGCCCGGCTCCACGGGCTGATCGGTGCCGAACACCTCCGCGAGGGGTACTGGGAGGAGGCCCTGCGCGCCTGGCGAGCCGCCGCGGCGGCCTACCGGAGGCTGAAGGACGGGCGGGGGTACGTCCGGGCCCTGGAGGAGGTCGCGCGGGCACAGGAGGGCGCGGGCCGCACCGAGGAGTCGCTGCGCACCCGCCGCGAGGCCCTGCGGTGGGCGCGCCGGCCGGGGAGCGGGCTCTCCGACGGCCTCAACCGGAGAGAGGTGGCCTACGAAATGTACAGTGGAGAGCATAAAAACTGAGCTTTGCAAGGCTGGACACGGAGAAATCCTTCATTAAACTGGCCGAGCTGCGGCTGCCCCACCGCATCCGACATTTACCCCTTGCGATGGTGCGGTGGTGTGTGCCCCGGTCCATCCCACAACCCTCTGAGACAAGGACCGTGATCGACGTGAAGGTCGGCATCCCCCGCGAAGTCAAGAACAACGAGTTCCGCGTGGCCATCACCCCGGCCGGTGTGCACGAGCTCGTACGAGGCGGCCACCGGGTCTACGTGGAGCAGGGCGCCGGTGTGGGCTCCTCCATCGAGGACCGCGAGTACATCGAGGCCGGTGCCACCATCCTCGGCACCGCCGACGAGGTGTGGGCCACCGCCGATCTGCTGCTGAAGGTCAAGGAGCCGATCGCCGAGGAGTACCACCGGCTGCGCAAGGACCAGGTGCTGTTCACCTACCTCCACCTGGCCGCGTCCCGCGAGTGCACCGAGGCGCTGCTGCGCTCCGGCACCACCGCCATCGCCTACGAGACGGTGCAGGCCGCGGACGGCACGCTGCCGCTGCTGGCGCCGATGTCCGAGGTGGCCGGCCGGATCGCCCCGCAGGTCGGCGCGTACCACCTGATGCGCTCGGCCGGCGGCCGCGGTGTGCTGCCCGGCGGCGTGCCGGGCGTCTCGGCGAGCCGGGCCGTCGTCATCGGCGGCGGCGTCGCCGGCTGGAACGCCACCCAGATCGCCGTGGGCATGGGCTTCCACGTCACCCTGCTCGACAAGGACGTGCGCAAGCTGCGCGAGGCCGACCGGATCTTCGGCACCCGCGTGCGGACGGTCACCTCCAACGCCTACGAGCTGGAGAAGGCCGTCCGGGAGGCGGACCTGGTCGTCGGCGCCGTGCTGATCCCCGGGGCGAAGGCGCCGAAGCTGGTCACCAACGAGCTGGTGTCGCAGATGAAGTCGGGGAGCGTCCTCGTCGACATCGCCATCGACCAGGGCGGCTGCTTCGAGGACTCGCGCCCCACCACGCACGCCGAGCCGACCTTCACGGTCCACGACTCGGTCTTCTACTGCGTGGCCAACATGCCCGGCGCGGTGCCGAGCACCTCGACGTACGCGCTGACCAACGCCACGCTGCCGTACATCGTGGAACTGGCCAACCGCGGCTGGCGGGAGGCCCTGCGCCGCGACCCCGCCCTCGCCCGCGGACTCAACGTCCACGACGGCGAGATCGCCTACGGCCCGGTCGCCGAGGCGCACGGGCTGCCGGCGCGCGAGCCGGGCACGCTGCTCGGTTGACAAGTCGTCATATGAACAGGCGATGAAGCGTCAACATCGAAAGTCAACATGACGACCATCGCAACACCGGTCGGTCCCGGACACCTCCGGGACCGACCGGTGACGCGGTCGGAGGGGTGACGGGCCTGGTCAACGCGGGAGCGACTCGCCGCGATCATGGCCCTTTGGTCGTTTCGCGCCCCCGGGAAGCCCCGTATGCGCGGCCGTTACGCCCTTGACAGACGGGTACAAGGTCGCCGACACATCAGGCCGTCTCCGACGGATTGTGTTGCTGCGGACGGCCGACACGCCATAGAGTCGCCAATCATCGGCATGGTGCCACGCTGATCTGTCTAGAAGTTTCCTGGTCGCCAAGGAGGTAAGACGACTTGTGAATGAGTCGACATTTACTCCCGGGGGTGGTCAACCAGGAATGCCTTCGCGGGGCCAGGGCCCCTCGGGACTCAATGCCGTCGGCTCCGTCGCTGTCCAGACTTTCGCAGCCCACCAGAACCAGGCGAGCATGACAGCCCATCAGAGCACGGACGGTCACCACGGGAACGCCATGGCCGCCGACCACACGGGCGGCGGGCCCTACGCGGACCCCCACTACGACGAACTCCCCGAGGGGCACTTCTACGATCCCGACGCGGAGTACGAACCCGACCCCGAGTACGCGGCCACCCTCGCGCCCGACGCCGCCCGACAGCGCCGCGAGCGCATCGGACCCACCGGCCGCCCGCTGCCGTACTTCCCGATCCCCGGACCGGTCACCGAACACGGCCCGGCGAAGATCATCGCGATGTGCAACCAGAAGGGCGGGGTCGGCAAGACCACCTCCACCATCAACCTGGGCGCCGCGCTCGCCGAGTACGGACGCCGGGTGCTGCTCGTGGACTTCGACCCGCAGGGCGCGCTCTCGGTCGGTCTCGGCGTCAACCCGATGGAGCTGGACCTCACCGTCTACAACCTGCTCATGGAGCGGGGCATGTCACCCGACGAGGTGCTGCTGAAGACGGCGGTCGCGGGCATGGACCTGCTGCCCAGCAACATCGACCTGTCCGCCGCCGAGGTCCAGCTGGTCAGCGAGGTGGCCCGCGAGTCGACGCTCCAGCGCGCGCTCCAGCCGCTGCTGCCCGACTACGACTTCATCATCATCGACTGCCAGCCGTCCCTCGGTCTGCTGACCGTCAACGCCCTCACCGCCGCGCACAAGGTGATCGTGCCGCTGGAGTGCGAGTTCTTCGCGCTGCGCGGTGTGGCGCTGCTGACGGAGACGATCGAGAAGGTCCAGGAGCGGCTCAACTCGGACCTGGAGCTCGACGGGATCCTGGCGACGATGTACGACTCGCGCACCGTGCACAGCCGTGAGGTGCTCGCGCGCGTCGTGGAGGCGTTCGACGACAACGTGTACCACACCGTCATCGGGCGCACGGTCCGCTTCCCGGAGACCACCGTCGCCGGCGAGCCGATCACCACGTACGCCTCCAACTCCGTCGGCGCCGCCGCCTACCGCCAGCTCGCCAGGGAGGTGCTCGCCCGGTGCCACGCCGAGTGAGTCTCCCGGCAGCCGACGAACTGTTCCGTTCCACCGGGGGGTCCCCGGTCCAGCCCTCGACCCCCCACCAGCACACGGGAGGCGACGCCTCCACCACGTCCCGGCCCTCCCCCGCGGCGGGTACGTCCGGTCCCGCGGACGAGCACGCCCCCGCGGGGGACGGCCCGGAGGGCGCGGAGGGCGCCGCCGGGTCCCCGGCCGCCGACGCCGACGGCCACAGCGGCCGCGAACCCCGGCAGACCCCGGTGCCCGGCCAGGGCGCGGGGCGGGGCACGGCGGCCCCGCCGTCCGCCCAGCCCGCCGCGGGCGCACGGGGCCAGGCCAGGAGCCGCTCCGCGGCGGCGGCCCCGCCGCACCGGCGCGGGCGGTCCGCCCCCCGGCGTCCCAGCGGCCGCGAGCGTCACGACGAGAAGATCACGGTCTACGTCTCCGCCGAGGAGCTGATGGACCTCGAACACGCCCGGCTGGTGCTCCGCGGCGAGCACGGCCTGGCCGTGGACCGCGGGCGGATCGTCCGCGAGGCGGTCGCCGTGGTCCTCGCCGACCTGGAGTCGCGCGGCGACGCGAGCATTCTGGTACGCCGCCTGCGCGGTCGCTGACCTGCGGGGCGATAGCCTGCCCCGAGATGCCGACCGCCGACGACCCCGTGCCGAACCCCCGGCCCTCCCGACGCCCGCTGGGCCGGGGGCCGGGGACGGCACCGGCCGCCCCGGTGCCGCCTCCCGAGCCGGAACCGGCACCGGTCCGGGAGCCCGAACCGATCCCCGAGCCGGAACCCGAGCCGGAGCCGTCCGCCCCCGAGCCCCGGCCGGAGCCGGCGTCCGCGCCGGAACCCGCGCCCGCCCGGGAGCCCGCGCCGGAGGGAACCCCGGACCCGGCGACCGGCACCGACACCGACACCGACGGCGAGCCGGACGACGGCCGCTTCACGGTCGTCCTGGACAACTTCGAGGGCCCCTTCGACCTCCTCCTCCAGCTCATCTCCAAGCACAAGCTGGACGTCACCGAGGTGGCGCTGTCGAAGGTCACCGACGAGTTCATGGCCCACATCCACGCCATGGGCCCCGACTGGGACCTCGACCAGGCCACCGAGTTCCTGGTCGTCGCGGCCACCCTGCTCGACCTCAAGGCCGCCCGGCTGCTGCCCGCCGCCGAGGTGGAGGACGAGGCCGACCTCGCGCTGCTCGAAGCGCGCGACCTGCTCTTCGCCCGGCTCCTGCAGTACCGCGCCTACAAGCGGGTCGCCGCCGTCCTCGACGAGCGCATGGCCGCCGAGGCCCGCAGCCACCCCCGCACGGTGGGCCTGGAGCCGCACCACGCCGAACTGCTGCCCGAGGTCGTCCTCGGCATCGGCCCCGAGGGCTTCGCCCGCCTGGCGGTGAAGGCGATGCAGCCCAAGCCGGAGCCGCAGGTGTACGTCGACCACATCCACGCCCCGCTGGTCAGCGTGCGCGAGCAGGCCGAGATCGTGGTGGCGCTGCTGCGGGAGAGGGGCGAGGCCACCTTCACCGAGCTCGCCGCGGACGCGCCCGACACCCTCACCGTCGTCGCCCGCTTCCTGGCGCTGCTGGAGCTGTACCGGGAGCGCGCGGTCGTCCTCGACCAGGAGGAGGCCCTGGGTACGCTCACCGTGCGCTGGAGCGGTGGGGAGGAGACCCGGCCGCTGGTCACCGACGAGTTCGACGCGGGCGACGGCGGGGGGAACGGCGACGGGAAGGACGACCGGAGATGAACGCGGAACCGGACACCGGGCACACCGGGCACAGGGACGCCGAGGGCGCCGACGGCACGGCCGCGGGGACGGCCCCGGACACCCCGGACACGGCCCCGAGGACGGCGCGGAGAGGGCGGAGGGAGCCGCCGGAGGCCCCCCGGTCCGCCGGCCCGCCCGCCGGCGCCTCCACCGTCGCCGAACTCGACCTCAAGCCCGCTCTGGAGGCGGTTCTGATGGTCGTCGACGAGCCCGCCAGGGAGGAACACCTCGCCAAGGTCCTCCGGCGTCCCCGCCGGGAGATCGCGGTGGCGCTGCGCGAGCTGTCCGACGAGTACGCCCGGCAGGGCCGCGGCTTCGACCTGCGCCTCGTCGCGGGCGGCTGGCGGTTCTACACCCGCCCCGAGTACGCCGACGCCGTCGAGAGCTTCGTCCTGGACGGACAGCAGGCCCGGCTCACCCAGGCCGCCCTGGAGACCCTGGCGGTGGTCGCGTACCGTCAACCCGTCAGCCGCTCCAGGGTCTCGGCCGTGCGCGGAGTGAACTGCGACGGGGTCATGCGCACCCTGCTCCAACGCGGTCTGATCGAGGAGGCGGGCACGGAACCCGAGACAGGTGCGATCCTGTACAGGACGACGAACTACTTCCTGGAGCGGATGGGCCTGCGCGGCCTGGACGAACTTCCGGAGCTGGCGCCCTTCCTCCCCGAGGCGGACGCCGTCGAGGCCGAGAGCCAGGAGGGTGTGCCGTCATTCGACGTGGACGACAGCGGCGATTCCCCGACCTCGTAGAGGTCGCGGGTACAGCCCGACGTAGAGACAGTTAGACGGAAACCTTGATGCGAAGCAGCGGCAGGAACAGCAACCGGAACCACCGGGGCGCGGGCAACAGCCGCGACGACAGGCAGAAGCGCACGGGCCGCCCCCGCCCCGAGGAGCGCCGTTACGACGTGGGCACGGGCGGCAAGCCCGGCAGGCCCAGGGCGCAGGGCGGCGGCCCCGTGTCGGGCGCCAAGGCCGGCCCCAAGGCGGGCGCCAAGGCCGGCCCCAAGGCGGGCGCCAAGGGCGGCCCCAAGGCGGGTGCCAAGGGCGGACGCAAGCGGACCGCACCCGCCCGCCCCCGCGAGTACGAGGCCCAGATCGAGGAGCGCAACCGCGCCCGGCACACCAAGCCGCCGCTGAAACTGCCCAAGACCTTCGGCGAGCCGGAGGGCGAGCGGCTGCAGAAGGTGCTGGCCCGGGCCGGCATGGGCTCGCGCCGGGCCTGCGAGGAGCTGATCGACCAGCGCCGAGTGGAGGTCAACGGGAAGATCGTCACCGAGCAGGGTCTGCGCGTGGACCCGGAGAAGGACGAGATCAAGGTCGACGGCCTGACGATCGCCACCCAGTCCTACCTGTTCTTCGCGCTCAACAAGCCCGCCGGGGTCGTCTCCTCCATGGAGGACCCCGAGGGACGCCAGTGCCTGGGCGACTACGTCCAGAACCGCGAGACCCGCCTGTTCCACGTCGGCCGCCTGGACACCGAGACCGAGGGCCTGATCCTGCTCACCAACCACGGCGAGCTGGCCCACCGCCTCACCCACCCCCGCTACGGCGTGACGAAGACCTACCTAGCCGCCATCCAGGGCCCCATCCCGCGCGACCTGGGCAAGCGGCTCAAGGAGGGCGTGAAGCTGGAGGACGGCTACGCCCGCGCCGACCACTTCAAGGTCGTGGAGAACACCGGCAAGAACTACCTCGTCGAGGTCTCCCTCCACGAGGGCCGCAAGCACATCGTCCGCCGCATGCTGGCGGAGGTCGGCTTCCCGGTCGACAAGCTGGTCCGCACCCGGTTCGGTCCCATCGCGCTCGGCGACCAGAAGTCCGGCTGGCTGCGCCGCCTGACCAACACCGAGGTGGGCATGCTGATGCGGGAGGTCGGCCTCTAGGCCGCCGCCCGCACCGGCCCCGGACGAGATCCCGACGGCCCCGGCCCGTGAAACCCCCGGCCGGGGCCGTCGGCGCCCTCGGAGACGGTCGGAGGCCCCGGCCGGGAAAATCCCCGGCCGGGGCTTCGCCGGCACCCAGTGGCGGCTGTACGAGAGGACCGGGGAACCCGAGCCGCTGCCGTACGCCTTCCGGGCGCTGCTCACCGGCATCCACCTGATGCGCGCCGGCGAGGTCTGCGCCCACCTGCCCACCCTCCTCGACGCGGTGGACGAGGCGCCCGCCCACCTCCCCGAGCTGATCGAGGCCAAGGCCGAGCACGCCCCCGCCCCCGACGAGCGGGACGGGACGGGCGGGCCAGGCGCGGGCGCGGCGGGCAGCGGGGTGCGCTCGGCGGCCTCGTCCGCCTCCTCGCGCAGCCGGGCGAGCCGGGAGACGACCTCCGGCCAGGGCACCTCCCCGCGTCGCACCGACAGCAGGAGGTCCCGGTGGGCCCGGACGTCGAGGACCAGCTCGCCGGTGCGCAGCGGGTCGCGGCAGGAGAGCAGCGGCCGCAGCAGGCGCATCGCCTGCTTCCGGCGCACCTCGCCGTGCTCCCGCAGCCGTGTCTCCAGCTCGCGGTACCGCCCCTCGGCGTACTTCGCGAAGGTGTGGTGCGCCCGGCGGGAGAGGAAGGCGCCGCGCAGCGCGAGGAGCTCCTCGCCCGTGGCGTCGACGTACTCCTCGAGGGGGAAGTGGAGGCACTCCAGGACGGTGGGGTCGGCCCGCAGCCCCGGCTCGCAGAAGCGCTCCACCTCCCACGAGAACCGCTCCTCGGCCGGGCCGTCCACGTGCGTCGGCGACCGCGGATCGTGGCGCGTCCGCCCGTCTCGCAGGGCGGGCGGTGGACACGGAGCGGGGCCGGACGCCCCTACGCTGGTCACAACGGAAGACGGCAGGCCGGCGGGCGGAGCCGAGGACGCAGGGAGTGAACAGGTGGCGGTACGAGCGGTGCGGGGCGCCGTGCAGTTGGAGCGGGACGAGGCCGAGCACATGCGGGAGAAGGTGGCCGAACTGGTCACCGCCGTCCTGGAGCGCAACTCCCTGACGGCCGACGACCTGATCAGCGTCTGGTTCACCGCCACCCCCGACCTGCACAGCGACTTCCCGGCCGTCGCGGCCCGCAAGCTGGGCATCGTGGACGTGCCGCTGATCTGCGCGCAGGAGTTGGACGTCGCCGGCGCCATGCCCCGCGTGGTCCGCGTCCTCGCCCACGTCGAGACCGAACTGACCAAGGCCGAGATCGCCCACGTCTACCTGGGCGCCGCCGCCGCTCTGCGCAAGGACATCGCCCAGTGAAGACAGCACTCGTCATCGGCACCGGGCTCATCGGCACCTCCGTCGCGCTGGCGCTGGCCGCGCGCGGGGTGCGGGTGCACCTGGAGGACCGCGACACCGACCGGGTCCGCACCGCCGCCGCGCTGGGCGCCGGCACCGAGGAACCCGCCGACGGTCCGGTGGACCTCGCCGTGGTGGCCGTGCCGCCCGCGCACATCCCCGCCGTCGTCGCCGACCTGCAACGGCGGAAGGCGGCCCGGGGCTGCATCGACGTCGGCAGCGTCAAGGGCGGCCCCCGCCGGGAGGCCGAGGCGCTGGGCTGCGACCTGACCACCTACCTGGGCACGCACCCGATGGCCGGGCGCGAGATCTCCGGTCCGCTGGCCGCCACCCCCGACCTCTTCGAGGGACGCCCCTGGGTCCTCACCCCGACCGCCGGCACCGACACCGAGGTGCTCAACCTCGCGCTGGAGCTCATCGCGCTGTGCCGGGCCGTCCCCGTGGTGATGGACGCCGACGCCCACGACCGGGCCGTCGCCCTGGTCTCGCACACCCCGCAACTGCTGTCCAGCCTGGTGGCGGCCCGGCTGGAGTCGGCGGACGAGACCGCGGTGCGGCTGTGCGGCCAGGGCATCCGCGACGTGACGCGGATCGCCGCCTCCGACCCGGCCATGTGGATCGACATCCTGTCCGCCAACCCCGGACCCGTCGCCGACGTCCTGGCCGCCGTCGCGGACGACCTGGAGGAGACCGTACGGGCGCTGCGCGCCCTGCAGGCCGCCGACGAGGCCAAGCGCGCCGACGGGGCGGCCGGCATCGAGGACGTGCTGCGCCGCGGCAACAACGGCCGGGCCCGGATCCCGGGCAAGCACGGGCAGGCCCCCGCCGTCTACGAGACCGTGGCCGTCCTCGTCAGCGACCAGCCGGGCGAGCTGGCCCGCATCTTCGCCGACGCCGGGCGGGCCGGGGTCAACATCGAGGACGTGCGGATCGAGCACGCCACCGGCCAGCAGGCGGGCCACGTCCAGCTCATGGTCGAGCCGAGCGCGGCCCCCGTCCTGGCGGCGGCCCTGCGGGAGCGGGGCTGGGCCATCCGGCAGCAGTAGTCCGGCGGCAGGAGGGGTTCCGGGGCACCGGTAGCCTGGTGCCGGGGGCGGGGAAGTCCCGCCGGCGGTCCCGCGCCGGTGTCCCGCGTCCCCTCACCACCCGTGCTCCGAGCAGTTCGAGAAAGGTGCCCGACACCGTGGCAGCAACCTCCCGGCAGGCGACCTCCGTGTCCCCGGACGCCCCGGCCCCCGTCATCGTCGCCATCGACGGCCCCTCGGGCACGGGCAAGTCCAGCACCTCCCGCGCCGTGGCGGCGAAACTCGGCCTGAGCTACCTGGACACCGGCGCGCAGTACCGCGCGATCACCTGGTGGATGCTGAACCACGGCATCGACGTCCGGGACGCCGCGGCCGTGGCCGCCGCCGCGGACCGGCCCGAGATCCTCTCCGGCACCGATCCGGCCGACCCCACCATCACCGTGGACGGCGCGGACGCCTCCGGCCCGATCCGCACCCAGGAGGTCACCGACGCGGTCAGCGCCGTCAGCGCCGTGCCCGAGGTGCGCGCCCGGATCACCGAACTCCAGCGCGCCATCGCCGCCTCCGCCCCGACCGGCATCGTCGTCGAGGGCCGGGACATCGGCACCACCGTGCTGCCCGACGCCGACCTGAAGATCTTCCTCACCGCCTCGCCCGAGGCCCGCGCGGCCCGCCGCGGCGGCGAGCTCAAGAGCCGGGACGGCGGACGGGTCGACCTGGACGCGACCCGCGAGGCGCTGCTGAAGCGGGACGCGGCCGACTCCACCCGCAAGACCTCCCCGCTGAAGAAGGCGGAGGACGCCGTCGAGGTGGACACCACCGAGCTGACCCTGGAGCAGGTCGTCGAGTGCGTGGTCACCCTGATCGAAGAGAAGCAGCAGGCCAGGTGAGCGGAGCGGACACCACCCGGGGCGGCGCGCCCGGCCGGCCCGCCGCGCCCAGCGCGCGCGGCGCCGCGGCCGGGCGCCGCATCGGGATCGCGCTGATCCGGGGACTGTGGCGCCCCCGGGTGCTCGGCGCCTGGCGGGTACCGGCCACCGGGCCGGTCATCCTCGCCGTCAACCACGCGCACATCGTGGACGGCCCGGTGCTGATGGGCACCGCGCCGCGACCGGTCCACTTCCTGATCAAGAAGGAGGCGTTCGTCGGCCCGCTCGACCCCTTCCTGAACGGCATAGGCCAGATCGGGGTGGACCGGGAGGTGGCCGACCGCGGCGCGATCACCCGGGCGCTGGGCGTGCTGGAGCGCGGCGGCGTGCTCGGGATCTTTCCCGAGGGCACCCGGGGCGAGGGCGACTTCGCCTCGCTCCGCTCGGGCCTGGCGTACTTCGCCCTGCGCTCGGGGGCGCCCGTCGTGCCCGTGGCGGTGCTGGGCACCACCGGGGCCCGGAGCCGGGCGATAGCCGCGCTGCCGCCGCTGCGCGGCCGGATCGACATCGTCTTCGGCGCTCCCTTCGAGGCGGGCGACGGCAGCGGCAGACGGACGAGGGCGGCGCTGGACGAGGCGACCGTCCGCATCCGCGAGCGGCTGACCGCCCACCTGGCCGACGCCCGGCGCCTCACCGGTCGCGATTGGGCGGCACCGCGCGGTTGAGCGACACTGGACGCTTACGACCGGAACCCTCGCGCGCCCGCGCCGCCCCGCCGGTACGGCAACCGGTACGGCAACCGGTACGGCAGGCACCACGGGTCCGCGCACGGCACACCGCACAAGGCCCCGCAACAGGGCACGGACAACACGCACACGAGGACAGGACTTCATGAACGAGCAGACCCACGTCGGCGACGAGCACGGGCACGGTGAGCTCGGCGGCGCCGAGTACGCGGAGTTCATGGAGCTCGCCGAGCAGGAGGGGTTCGACGTCGAGGACGTCGAGGGGGCGCTCGACGAGGCCGGACACGGCCCGCTGCCCGTCCTCGCCGTCGTCGGCCGCCCCAATGTCGGCAAGTCGACCCTGGTGAACCGCATCATCGGCCGCCGCGAGGCGGTCGTGGAGGACCGTCCGGGCGTCACCCGGGACCGGGTCACCTACGAGGCGGAGTGGGCGGGCCGCCGCTTCAAGGTGGTGGACACCGGCGGCTGGGAGCAGGACGTCCTGGGCATCGACGCCTCCGTGGCGGCCCAGGCCGAGTTCGCGATCGAGGCCGCCGACGCGGTGGTCTTCGTGGTGGACGCCACGGTCGGCGCCACCGACACCGACGAGGCCGTGGTCAAGCTGCTGCGCAAGGCCGGCAAGCCGGTGGTGCTGTGCGCCAACAAGGTGGACGGCCCCTCCGGCGAGGCCGACGCCGCGATGCTGTGGTCGCTCGGCCTCGGCGAGCCCCACCCGGTCTCCGCGCTGCACGGCCGCGGCACCGGCGACCTGCTGGACGAGGTGCTCAGGGCCCTGCCCGAGGCCCCGCCGCAGCGGTTCGGCACCGCGCTCGGCGGCCCGCGCAGGGTGGCGCTGATCGGCCGCCCCAACGTCGGCAAGTCCTCCCTGCTGAACAAGATCGCGGGCGAGGAGCGGGTGGTCGTCAACGAGATGGCGGGCACCACCCGCGACCCCGTGGACGAACTGGTCGAACTCGGCGGGAAGACGTGGAAGTTCGTCGACACCGCTGGCATCCGCCGCCGCGTCCACCTCACCGAGGGCGCGGACTACTACGCCTCGCTGCGCACGGCCGCCGCCCTGGAGAAGGCCGAGGTCGCGATCGTCCTCATCGACGTCAGCGAGTCGATCAGCGTGCAGGACACCCGCATCGTCTCGATGGCGGTCGACGCCGGGCGCGCGCTGGTCCTCGCGTTCAACAAGTGGGACACCCTCGACGAGGAGCGCCGCCACTACCTGGAGCGCGAGATCGAGACCGACCTGGGCCAGGTGAAGTGGGCGCCGCGGGTGAACGTCTCGGCACGCACCGGACGCCACGTGGAGAAGCTGGTGCCGGCGATCGAGACCGCCCTGGCCGGCTGGGAGACCCGCGTGCCGACCGGGCGGCTGAACGCCTTCCTCGGTGAGCTGGTCGCCGCCCACCCCCACCCGATCCGGGGCGGCAAGCAGCCGAGGATCCTCTTCGGGACCCAGGCGGGCACCCGCCCGCCGCGGTTCGTCCTCTTCGCCTCCGGCTTCCTGGAGGCGGGCTACCGCCGCTTCATCGAGCGGCGGCTGCGCGAGGAGTTCGGCTTCGAGGGGACGCCCATCCACATCTCGGTGCGGGTGCGCGAGAAGCGCGGGCGCACCAAGTAGCGCCGGGACGGGCGGCCGTACCGGGAGGGAGGTCCCGGCACGGCCGCCCTACGGCCGTGCCCCCGCGGACGGGGGCACGGGATCACCGGTCATAGGGCCGCCCGTCCCGCAGGACGGGCGGCAGAACGGCGGGGAGGAGATCGCCGTTCCGCCGCCCGCCGTTCCACTGGGCCGTCCCGGTGCCGAAGCCCGTGAACCGGAACTCCTCCTCGCCGGTCCGGTCCCCGGGCAGGGCCCGGAACAGGCGCCGGTACTCGGCGTAGAGGGAGTCGTAGATCGGGGTGGCCGAGCGGCTCGACATGGGCTCGTGCGGGGCGCGCATCCCCGGGATCTGGCCGCGGTTGAGGTGCGCGTTGTGGGGGCGGGAAGGTTCGTAAGGCTGCACATCACTGCCAACGATCACGCCGCCCGGCGGATGCGGGCCCGGGCGGGGGAAACGGGTGCGCCGGGGGCTCAGGTGCCCGCCAGCGGCATGGCGGCGGCCACCAGGACACCGCTCGCGGCGGCCTTCTCCAGCGCCTCGCGGAGGAGGTCCTCGCGCGGCTGCTGGCCGATGGCGCCCACCGGGGCGGCGTAGACGAAGACGGTGTGGGTCCTGGTGGCCGCCGTCCGCCAGTCGTCGGTGACCGGCAGCGGCTGGTGCGCCTGCCACCAGGAGGTCGGCTGCCCGCCCGCGATGCCGGGCTGGAGGATGGCGTGGAGCCGGCCCATGGCGAGCAGGACGGACCAGCCGGTGACGGGGTGGGGCGCCCGGGCGACGTCGTTCACCGGCATGAAGCCCTGCTCGATCAGGAGCGGCAGGAAGTCGTCCCCGGGCCCGTCGGAGCCGGGACGGGCGATCGGGGCGGTGGGCTCGACGACGAGGGCGGGGTGGAGCTGGTCGTCGATGAGCACCTGCCCGCAGGTCACCCCCAGGACGGCCTGGCGGGGGGCGGACCCGGCGTCGCCGACCGGCTCGGCCGCGGGGCCGGACACGCCGGGCGCGTCGGCGGCGGAGGGCTCCCCGGAGGTGCCGGCCCGGTCGGCGGTGATGGTGTGCACGGCGTCCTTGAGCTGCTCCTCGGAGACCGGGACGACCTGGGACGGGATGCAGCTCGCGTGGGCGAAGGCGAGCACGGCCGTCTCCTCGCCGACGAAGAGCACGGTGCTGGTGCGCTCCTGTTCGGTGTTGCCGGGAGCCCGGCAGGAGGTGCAGTCGTAGCTGCCGGGGGCGCCGTCGCCGGCGAGCAGCCGGGCGGCTTCCTCGTCGCCGATCTCGGCGCGGACGTCGTCGCTGACATCGAGCATGGGGGACACGGGCCAACTCCTGGCGTTCGGTTCTGGTTCACCTGCACAACGGGCGACCGGGGACCGTGGTCACGCGCCGGGGGGAGCCCGGCGGCACGGACGGATGCGCACGGTCGAGTGCGCGCCCGTCCGTGCCGACGTCCGTCGGAAAGTGGGCGAGCACCGGGGGAGAGCGGCCGGACCGGGCCGCGGCACGGTCCTCCGACCGGGTGGGAGCGGCACCCGCACGGGCGCGGTTGCGACGGTCGCACGGTGCCGCGCGCCTAGCGTGGAGCGGTGCCGCACACGCGCCTCCGCCCCCGGACCGGTCCCGCCGCCGTCCCTCGGCCCTCCCCGGGGCCCCGCCCGGGGGGACCTCCGGTCCCCCCGGACCCGACCGACGCGACGGGACGGCCCCGCGGCCGTCCGGAGCCCGGAGCGCGGGCGGCGGAGCGCCCGAGGACCCGGCGGCCCCCCGCGGAGCCCGGAGGGCGCTCCTCGGGCCACGGACGCCCCCCGACGCGGAGGCCCGCGCGACGCGGGACGGGCGGCGGACGGCGCCGCCGGTCGCCGCCCGCGGCGACGTCGATCACGTACTCATCCTGAAGGGCGCGTTCCGCCCCGCCCGACCCCGCGGGGCCGGACGGGACGGCACGCGCCGGCGACGAAGAGCGGAGACGCGCCCGAGCCGCCCGACCGCAGGTCGGGGCGTCGGGAACCACCCCGGATGGTTGAAGACGCCAATCAGTTCCCGAATGTCAATCATGATTGTCGGAACATTGGGGAACAGAGTGGTAACGCAGCCCAACCCGCGGCGGTCTTCGACGGTCTTTTCGAGGGAACGCGACACCAGAACGCACATCGGGAACGGCTTGTCCGCGCGATTCCGTGGGACATGGAGACGGATGCATATCTCTTTCCTGCTGCATCACGGGTACGGCATCGGTGGGACGATCCGTACCACGTTCAACCTCGCGTGCGCGCTCGCGGAGCAGCACGACGTGGAGATCGTGTCGATTTTCCGGCACCGTGACCGTCCCGTCTTCGACCTCGATCCGGGGGTGCGGCTCCGCCACTTGGTGGACCTGCGCAAACACAGCCCGGACTACGACGGCGACGACCCCGACCACGCCCGTCCGGCCCGGTTCTTTCCACGCGCCGACGGGAACCACCGCAAGTACAGCGCACTCACCGACCGGCGGATCGTCGAGTACCTGGCCGGCACCGAGGCGGACGTCGTCGTCGGCACCCGGCCCGGCCTCAACACGATGATCGCCATGCACACCCGTCCCGGCCCGGTGCGCGTCGGGCAGGAGCACCTGACGCTCGCCACCCATCCGCGCGCCCTGCGGATGACCCTGCGGGGCGTCTATCCGCGCCTGGACGCGCTCACCACCGTCACCGAGGCCGACGCCCGCGACTACCGGCGCACGATGCGACTGCCCGGCGTACGGGTGCAGGCGGTGCCCAACGGCGTCCCCGCCCCCGAGGTCGAGCCCGCCGACGGCACCGGCAAGTGGGTGATCGCCGCCGGGCGACTGGCCCCGGCCAAGCGGTACGACCTGCTCCTGAGGGCCTTCGCCAAGGTCGTGAAGGAACGGCCCGACTGGCGGCTGCGGCTCTACGGCGGCGGCCGCGAGGAGGCCCGGCTGCGGGCGCTGGTGGAGGAACTCGACCTGTACAACCACGCGTTCCTCATGGGCCCGGTCCATCCCATCGAGGCCGAGTGGGTCAAGGGCTCGGTCGCCGCCGTCACCTCCAGCCTGGAGTCCTTCGGCATGACGATCGTCGAGGCGATGCGCTGCGGCCTGCCGGTCGTGGCCACCGCCTGTCCGCACGGCCCGGGCGAGATCATCGCCGACGGGGTGGACGGCCGGCTGGTGCCCCCCGGCGACGTCGACGCCATCGCCGGGGCCCTGCTGGAGCTGATCAACGACGACGAGCTGCGGCAGCGGATGGGCCGCGCCGCGATCGCGGACGCCGCCCGCTACGACCCCGCGCGGATCGGCGAGATGTACTCCTCGCTGTTCGCCGAGCTCGTCGCCCGCGGCGGACGGAGCCGCATCGGCCGGGTGCGCTCCTCGTTGCACCGCACCCGAGGAGCCCTGCTCGGCGGGGCGTACGCCACCAAGGACGCCCTGGTCCGCGCCCGTCAAGGCGTCTTGAGAGGAGGAAGGACCGCATGACCGCGACCACCCGCAGATCCGTCGACGCGCCCGACACACCCCTGGCGACCGCGCCGAGCGCCGACTGCACGGCGGACAGCGCGGGCGGCCTCAGCTTCGACATCGCCCTGCCCGACGTGGCGGAGCGGTGGGACGCCGCCCTGCTGCTGCGGCTGCGCAACTCCGACCCGGAGGAGTCGGTACGGCTGCCGCTGGTGCCGCTCTCCGACGGCTCCGACGGCACGGTGCTGCGCGCCACCCTGCCCAGCACCGTGCCGCTGGCGGAGGGACGCTGGGACGCCTACCTGGTGTTCGGCGAGGAGGAGCCGCGACGGCTGCTGCCCGGGTGCAACGACCTGCGCTCGCTCGTCGACCGGGTCCCGCGCACCGACCGCACCTGGCTGGGGGTGCGCATCCCGTACGCCACCAAGTACGGCAACCTCTCGGTGCGCTCCTGGCTGCGCTGGCCGCACGCCGAGGTGGGCGAGATCTGGCCCGTGGACGGCGGCGTGACCGTGCGGGGACGGCTGTACGGGGCCGAACTCGCCCCCGACGCCCGTCTGGAGGCGCGCCCCCGGCGCGCCAAGGCCCCGACCGTCACCGGACCGGTCACGTCGACCGACGGGCCCGGTTTCACGGCACGGCTGGCCTACGACGAGCTGGCCCGCGAGCGGGAGGCGGGGGAGGAGTGGGAGGTGTGGCTGCGCCCCGGCGCGGACGCCGAGCCGGTGCGCGTCGCCCGCATCCTCGACGACATCGCCGACAAGCACAGGATTCTGCGCTACCCGGCGCAGCCCGTCGCCGGCGGGGCGGGGGACGAGGACGGGGAGCTGTGGGCCCGTCCGTACTACACCGGCGCCAACGACCTGTCGGTGAGGCTGGAGCGGACCCCGGCGGCCGCCTGACCGAACCTCCCGGCCGCTTCCGCGGCGGCGTCCCTCCCCACGGCGGGACGGCCGCCGTCCGCGGGGGCCGGCAGACTCGGCGTCATGTTGGAGACCTCGGCCCGCCTGCTGCGCCTGCTGTCCCTGCTCCAGGCGCAGCGGGAGTGGTCCGGCGCCGACCTGGCCGACCGTCTGGGGGTGACCCCGCGGACCGTGCGGCGCGACGTCGACCGGCTGCGGACGCTGGGCTACCCCGTGCACTCCACCACCGGAACGGCCGGCGGCTACCGGCTGGGCGTCGGGGCCCGACTGCCTCCCCTGTTGCTGGACGACGACGAGGCGGTGGCCGTCGCCGTCGGCCTGCGCGCGGCCACGGGCAACGCGGTGGAGGGCATCGAGGAGTCCTCGGTGCGCGCCCTGGCGAAGCTGGAACAGGTGCTTCCGGACCGGTTGCGCCGCCGGGTGAACGCCCTGGCCGCCTTCGCGGACCCGCTCGGCGACCGCCGCGGCCCCACCGTGGACGTGGAGACCGTCACCGAGCTGGCGAACGCCTGCCGCGACCGCCGACGGCTGCGCTTCGCCTACCGGGGGCACGACGGCACGGCCTCCCGCCGCACCGCCGAGCCGTACCGGCTGGTGTACGGCAGCCACCGCTGGTACCTGGTGGCCTGGGACACCGACCGGGCCGACTGGCGCACGTTCCGGGTCGACCGCGTCACCCTCACCCCGCCGCACGGGCCGCGCTTCGTCCCGCGCGATCCGCCCGCCGAGGGCTGGGCGGCCTACGTCTCCCGGCGCGTGTCCACCGCGGCGTACACCCACTCCGCCACGGTGCTGCTGCACGCGCCGGTCGAGCGGGCCGCCGAGCGGATCGCGCCCGCGGCGGGGGTCCTGGAGCCGGTCGACGAGCACACCTGCCTGCTGCGCACCGGGGCGCACACCCTGGACGCGCTGGCCTTCCACGTCGTGATGGCGGGTTTCGACTTCGAGGTGCGCGAGCCCGCCGAACTGGTCGACCGCGTCGCGGAGTTGGCGGACCGCCTCGGCCGCGCCGCGCGGGCCGGGCGGCGCGGGGGAGCGGGGGACGGCGGGGACTGAGGGCCGCGGCGGGGTCAGCGGGCGCGGCCCGCCGCGCTCCCGCCGCGCAGCATCACGGAACGCCGGAAGTTCTCCAGGTCGTGCCGTACGTGGCGGGCCGGGGCGGCCCAGAGGCCTCCGGCCCGGCGCAGCCCCCTGGGCCGGTACTCCAGCACCAGCAGCACCCGGGTCAGGTTGTCGGCCACCTCGTGGAAGGTGGCCACGCCCCGGGCCGAGCCCCTGGCCCCGCGCGCGGACCAGACGATGCGCTCGTCCTCGATCTCCTCGGTGATGCGGGTGCGCCAGCCGCGCGTGGACCACAGGATCCTCGGACGCCAGTCCGGCGCGGGCCCGTCGGTCTCGTGGAGCAGCGCCCACCGGTCGTAGGCGTCGGGCAGCGGCGCGCCGACGTCGACCGACTCGCCGATCGTCACGGTCCGGCCCGTGCCGCCGCCCCCGCGCCGGCGGCCGGCCAGGCCGCCGGTCGCCTTCCGGGCCACGCCGGTCACGGCGTCCCGCACGGCACCCTTCACGGTGTCCTTCACGGCGCCCTTCACGGTCTCCTTCACGACGAACCCGACGACGGCGGCGTCGTCGGCGTCGTCCATGTCCTCGATCCGGGCCGAGGTCTCGCCCAGCCTGCGCCCGGTGGCGGCCAGCAGACGCCGGCCCTGTGCCACGGCGTAGCCGCCGGCCGCCTCCTTGAGGCGGCCGGCGGCCGGGCTGTCGGCGATGGCCCTCGCCAGGCCCCCGGTGCCGTCAGTCACGGCGGGAGCCTCCCGCGCGGCCGGCGGCGCCGGCCGACTTCCCGGCGGTCGTCTTCCTCGCGGCGGCCGTCTTCTTGGCGGCGCCGGCCGGCTTGCCCGCGGTCTTCTTGGCGGCGCCGGCGGTCTTCTTGGCGGCGCCGGTCGTCTTCTTCCCGGCGGTCCGCGCCGCGGTCTTCTTCGCGGGGGAGCGCCGTGCCGTGGTCTTCTTCGCGGCCTTGCCGGCTCCGTCGCCCTTCCCGGCGCCCGCCGTTCCCTCGGAGGCGGCGCTGCCGGTTCCGTCGCCGTCGGCGCCGTCATCGGTGCCGTCGTCGGTGTTCTCGCCGTTCCTCGGGGACGCCTTGCCGAGGTGCTCGCGCACGCCCTTGGCCCGGTCCCGGAGTCCGCCGGCCGTGGCCTCGCCGGCCTTCCCGACGTTGTCGCGCAGCCGGTCGGACACCTCGGCGAGCCCGGCGCCCTTCTCCTTGAGCCGCTCGCCGAGTCGGCCCGGATCCACTCCGAGCCGTTTGCCCAGCGCCACGGCGCCCACGGCGAGGGGCAGTTTGAACTTCGTCACCCGGCCCAGCGCGTAGCCCGTGGTGAAGGCCAGCGCCAGTGCCGACCGGTTCGTCATCTCACTGGTCTCCTTGCTCTGCCTGGTGCCGCTCCTGTATGGCCTGAAGCCGGTCGAGCAGCTCGTCCTCCCGGCGGTCGAACTCCTCCTCGTCGATCAGCCCTTCGTCCAATTGCCGTGACAGCTCGTGGAGTTCGCGTTGGATCGCCGAGGGGTCGTAGTACTGCCGCTCCGCCTCGGCCACCACCTGCCGCAGCACCCAGCCGGCGCCGCGGAACGGCGCCGCGGGCAGCAGCAGGAGCTCGCCGATCAGCCCCACGGCCGCTCACGCCCTCACCCGGCGGCCTGCCCGGCGGCGGCCGTGGCGGGCGGCTGGGTGACGAAGCTGTACGGCGGCAGCGGTCCCGTCGCCCGGATGTCCAGGTGCGGGTTCTCCTCGCCCAGCTTCTCGACGGCCGCCAGGAAGTCCCGGGAGGCGTCGCGGTCGAGCAGGAAGGAGAGGTTCACCAGCCAGCCGGACCCCTCGGGGCCGGGAACGGACCGCTCCGCCAGGGGAGTCAGGGCCTCCTCGACCAACCGGGCGTCCGTGCCCTCGCGTTCGCGCACGGCGTTCGCCAGGAGCTCGCCCAGCCGCAGCTTGTCCTCGTAGGTGCCGCCACCGGAGGCGCGGTTGCGCTCCGCCAGGGACCGGGCCTCGTCGTTGTCGGCCAGGACCAGGCGCAGCACCTCCTCCTCCCGGTGCACGGCCTTCACGTTGTACTCGGACCGGCCGTCCAGCTCCGCCAACTGCCGCACGTAGTGCTCGGCGTTGTCGGCGAGCACCCGGCGCACGGTCTCGTCGTCCTCGGACAGGCTGCCGAAGCGCAGCGGCAGGACGGCGCCCTTGCCGCCCGCCTCGGTGAGCACCTGCTGGTGGGCCAGGAGGTCGCGCCGCTTGGGCCGCAGGTCCTCGGGACAGTCGCTGATCAGCGCCGCGAGGTCTCCCTCGCGGACCACGCGCACCTCGCGCGGCGGTTCGCCGACGCCGGGCGCCTTCTCCGGCAGGGCCGGGTGGTCCGACCGCGCTATCCCGTAGACGTAGACGCTCACTCCGTCTCCTCCTTGCGGGCACGACGCCTGCGGGGCTCGGGCTCCTCCTCGGAGGAACGGCCCTGGCGGAAGGCGTCGGACAGGGTCTCGGCGGCCCCGGCCAGCGCGCCCTTGGTCTTGCTGTTGGCCCCGCTCTCGGTGGCGCTCTCCAGCACCTCCGGCAGGCCGGGCGACTTCCTGGGGCCGGACTCCAGGTCGAGGCGGTTGCACGCCTCCGCGAACCTCAGGTACGTGTCGACGCTCGCGACCACGACGCGTACGTCGATCTTCAGAATCTCGATGCCGACCAGCGAGACGCGGATGAACGCGTCGATCACCAGTCCTCGGTCCAGGATCAATTCGAGGACGTCGTAGAGGCCGCTGCTGCCGCCTCCGCCTCCGGCGGACCGCTGTGCGGGAACTGCAGTGGTCATCTGGGGAGCCACTCCTCTCCGTGTCGCAGCTCTCAGCCGCGGCGGGTCGGGTCGGCCCGGCCGCGTTCGTAGCGGCGGAGCCGGCGATACCCGGTGAGACGGCCGTCTCCGTCGAGGGTCACCTCGTACGAGGCCATCAGACTCATCGTGTCCGGAACCCGTTCGAGTTCCAGGACCTCCACCTCCAAGGCCCAGCCGTCCCCGGTCCGTTCGAACCGGGACACGCTCTCCGCGTGCAGGCCCGTGAGGTCGGTGAACTCCGCCCGGGCCGTGCGCAGCACCTCGCCGGGCGGGAGGGGACGCCGTCCGTCCTCCACCGCGTGCTTGCCGTCGTCGTTCGTCTTCTCTGTCATGGGCTCCTCTTCAACACCGGGTACCGCGTGAGGTCCTCCGCAAACATCCGTCCACGGAGGGGAATTGGGAAGCGCTCGGAGAATTCCTCCGTCCTGTTCCCGACACGTGCCCGCCGTGTTTTCCCCAACACCCTTGGAAGAGAAATGGAAAGAGGTCCCGGACGTGAATCCCGTGCGGTCCGGACGGCACGTACGAGTGACACCGGCAACGGTGGGCGCACTGCGGAGCGTTGTGACACAAGCGTGACGACGCCACGATCGGGTCGGAACTTCCGCCTGCTCCACCGGCGTCGTACGGTGCTGCCATGGCACCCGTACCAGCGACCCCGAACACGCCGGACGACGACCCCGAGACCTACGTCGGACTCGACGTCCGCACCGCCGAACAGCAGGCCCGCGACCGCGGGTGGACCACCGTGCGGACGCTCCCGCCGGACGCGGTGATCACCATGGAGTACCTGTCCGGACGGCTGAACTTCACGGTCGAGAACGACACCGTGATCCGTAGCTGGAAGGGCTGAGACGAGAACGCGGACGGCCCCCGTCCTCCTCCCCGGATCGGAAGGGGAGGGAGGGCGGGGGCCGTCGTGGCGCGGGGGAGGGGGTGCGTACCGACCCCGCGGGCCCGGCGCACAACCGGCGCCGGAGCACCGTCACTTCGACGGTGCGGACGTCACTTCCGCGGACCCAGCGGGGCGGTGCGGGAGACCGTGCGCTCCCCGGGCGGTCTGCGGCTGCCGCTGGGGGTGACGGGCGAACGCTCCGAACGGGCCGCGTGCCGGCCCGCGTGGGAGGGGTGGTGGGTGCGGGGATCCCCGGCGCGTCCCGGTCGGTCGGCGGACCGGGAGGACAGGACCGGTTCGGGAGACGGGGCCGGCGGCCGCACGCCCGCCGCGCCGCCGCGGCCGATCGGTCCCGCGCCGACGCCCGGGAGGCGCGGCCGGACGAATCCGGGCGCGGAGCTCTCCCGCAGCCGGTACCAGTGACGCAGCAGATACGCCTCGACACGGGCGATGAGCGGCTCGAACCAGGGCAGGGCCAGCAGGATGAGCAGTCCGCAGGCCCACCCGAGAAGCACGTCGCTGACCCAGTGGGTGCCGATGTAGACGGTGGTGGCGCCCACGCCGAGCGCGAAGACCGCGGCGACGACGGACAGCCGGCGCCGGGCGCGCGGCGTGGTGGCCAGATAGGCCAGGATGCCCCAGGTGACCACCGCGTTGGCGGTGTGGCCGGAGGGAAATATGTCGCCGGTCAGGAACATCTCGTTGGCGCCGATGCGGTTCGCGTAGTGCGGCCCCTCGCGCCCCATGCCCAGTTTCGCCGCCCCCACGATCACGTTCAGCATCAGCAGGGAGGTGCCCAGGGCCAGCAGCGGGCGCAGGGTCCGCTGCCGCCAGGAGCGCCAGCCGAGCCAGGCCGCGACCAGCACCGCGGTGGGGCCGCGCTGGCCCAGCACCACGAAGTAGTCGAGGAAGGCGTGGAGCTCCGGCCACTGCTTGTAGGGGCGGAAGAGCATGACCTGCCAGTCCAGCCGGACGAGCCGGGAGGAGGTCAGCACCGCCATCACGATGGCCGCGCAGATCCCCAGCGTGGTGAAGAAGAGCGCCTTGCGGACGCCGCTCATCCCCGGTGGGGGAGTGAGCGGCCTCGCTGGCTCCTGTTCCAGGCGGGAGAAGATCCGGTCGGTACGCACTCCATCGAGATTACAGGCGGTGACGGGCGGCATAGCACCGGGCACCGGCTTCGTAATGCCTATGTGATGTGGAAACTTCCTCGTCGGACACTTCCGCCATCCGTTTTTCCCGATGGAGGGAGAAGCCCGCGGATTTTCCGTCCGACCGTCGTCCGGCCGCTATTGGAGTGGCTCCCCGTGTTCTTTTTCCCTTGTGGACGGGCGCGGTCAACCGTCCATTAACCGGAGGGTGGGACGCGCTCAGGGCGGTCCCGAACCGTGCAGCCACACGGCTCCGTACACCGCCGAGCCGAGGGCCGCCACGGCGAGCACCGCCGCCGCCCGGGCGGCGCGGACCCGCGCCAGGGCGACGGCGATGGGCAGCAGCAACGGGAAGGCCGGCAGCAGCAGTCGCGGCTTGGAGCCGAAGTAGCCCTTGGCGCACAGGGCGAGTAAGACGATCACCCCGGCGTACGCCAGCAGGGGCGGGGGCTGCCGCTGCCGTACGCACAGCACGTACAGCCGGATCACCAGGGCCACTCCGGCGAGCAGCGCCACACCGGCGACCACCGAACCGGTCAGGTGCCGCCAGACGAACGCGGCGAAGGCCAGGCCGCCGTCGAAGCCGTTGCCCCACTGGTCCTGCACGTCGAGATAGCCCAGCGGGTCGCCGGTCCGCGCTCCCACCCACCCCACGTAGGCGAGCCAACCGAGCGGGGCGAGGAGCGCCCCGGCCAGGACGCGGGGCGGCAACCACCTGTCCCGGTGCGCGCGTTCGGCCGCGGCGATCCACACCGCCGCCACCACCGCCGCGCCCACCGGCCGGGTCAGCCCGGAGAGCGCGGCCAGCGTGCCCGCCCACACCCACCGGCCGGTCAGCACGGCGTACAGCGTCCAGGCGGCCAACGCCGTGAACAGTGACTCGCTGTAGGCCATCGACTGCACCACCCCGACCGGCAGGGCGGCCCACAGCACGACCAGCGTGACGCCCGCCCGCCTGCCGTACAGCAGCTCGCCGATCGCGAACAGCCCGGCGGCGGCGCACAGCGAGGCGACGGCGCTGACGACCAGCCCGGCGTCGCCCGCGCTCACCGGGACGAGGGTCGACAACCCCCTCTCCAGGACGGGCAGCAGGGGGAAGAAGGCCAGATCGGGATGGAGGTCCCCGTTCGCGGCCCGCGCGACGTGGCCGTAGCCGTCCTCGGCGATGCGGGCGTACCACACGGAGTCCCAGCGGGCGGAGAGCAGTCGGCGCGCGCTGGTGTCCGCCCCGGTGGACCACAGGGCCAGCACCAGCAGCCCCAGCACCCGTACCCCGGCGTAGGCCACCAGCGCGGGCGCCGCGTACCGCAGCGCCTCGCGGACGGGCCGCCGGGCGGTGCCGTCGGGGCGGACCGCGGGCGGTCCGGCGGGCTCCCGGGGCGGTGACGGGAAGGGGCGCAGGTCGCTCGCGGGCATGAACGAGGAGCGTAACGGGCCCGGACGCGGGGGCGGGGCGGGTCCCGGAATGGTGTCAAGGTGAGGTCGGCCACGCGGCCGCGCGGAGGACTCGCGTACGCTAACGGGTCACTCGTCCCTCCACACCGGGCCGGACGCCGTCCCCGCGTTTCCGGCATTCCCCACGGCGACGGTTGGGTGCGAGCGCAACAGGAGGTGCGTACATGTCCGGGACGACCACGGCCGGAGCCACCAGGGCGGCGGACGTCCCCCAGCAGAGGCCGCAACGGACGGAGGAAACGGAACGGAAGGGACGACGGAGGGGACGGAGCGCCGTCCCGGCCGCTCCGGCGGGACCGGCCAACCGCTGGACCGTGCTCGTCGTCCTCTGCGTCAGCCTGCTGCTCGTGGCCATCGACGCGACGGTGCTGCACGTCGCCGTCCCCGCCGTCTCCGAGACGCTGCGGCCCGGGGCCGTCGAGCTGCTGTGGATCGTCGACGCCTACCCGCTCGTCTGCGCCTCCCTGCTCATCCTCTTCGGCACCCTCGGGGACCGCGTGGGACGGCGCCGGGTGCTGCTGGGGGGATACGCCGTCTTCGGTCTCGCCTCGGCCCTGGCCGCGTACGCGACCGGCCCGGGGATGCTCATCGCGGCGCGTGCGCTCCAGGGCGTCGGCGGCGCCATGATCATGCCCGCCACCCTGTCGATCCTGCGGCAGGTCTTCCCCGACCGCCGCGAGCGGGCGCTGGCCATCGGCGTGTGGAGCGCGGTCGCGGCCGTCGGCGCCGCCGTCGGACCGCTGGTGGGCGGCTTCCTGCTGGAGCACTTCTGGTGGGGCTCGGTCTTCCTGGTCAACATCCCGCTGATGCTGCTGTGCATCCCCGTCGGACGGTGGCTCCTGCCGGAGTCCACCGGCGACCGGGACGGCCCCTGGGACGTGCTGGGCGCCCTGCTGGCCGCCGCCGGCCTGTGCACGCTGATCCTCGGCGTCAAGCGGGCGGGCGAGGGCGAGGTGGTCCACGCCGGAACGGTGGGCCCCGTGGTGGTGGGCCTGGTGCTGCTGACGCTCTTCGTGCGCCGTCAGCGCCGCCGCCGCCATCCCCTGGTGGACTGCGGCAGTCTGGCCCGTCCCGCCTTCGGCACGGCCGTGGCCTGCATCGTGCTGACCGTGCTGGCACTGGTGGGCCTGGCGCTGATCGCCGCCCAGTACCTCCAGCTCGTCCTGGGCCTCGGCCCCCTGGAGACCGGTCTGCGGCTGCTGCCGCTCAGCCTCGCCGCGATCGCCGCGGGGCTGGTCGGCTCCCGCCTGCTGCGCCTGATGGGGCCGCGCGCCATGGTCGCCTCGGGCTTCGTGCTCACCGCCGCCGCCGTGCTCCTGCTGACCTGCGTCGGCGAGCAGGACCGGCCCGCGCTCCTGGCCGGCGGGTTCGTCCTGCTCGGCTTCGGCCTGGAGACGACGCTGTTCGGCTCCTACGAGTCGATGCTCAACGAGGCGCCGGCCCACCGGGCGGGCGGTGCCGCCGCGATCGGCGAGACCGCCTACCAGCTCGGCGCGGGGTGCGGCATCGCCGTCCTCGGCACCGTCATGAACGCCGCCTACGCGCCCGGCGTACGGCGTGCGGAGGGCGTGCCCGAAGGGGCCAGGGCGGACGCCGCCGACTCGCTGGGGGAGGCCTACGAGGTCGCCGAGCGGCTCGGCGGCCCGGCCGGGGAGGCGCTGCGCGCGGCGGCGAGGGAGTCGTTCGTCCACGGCCTGCACGTCTCCCTGCTGGTCAGCGCCGGACTGCTGCTGATCGGCGCGCTGGCCGCGCTGCGGCTGCCGCGCACCGCGGAGCCCCGGCCGCGGGACGGCGAGGACGTCCCCGGGCGGAGCGCCCGGAAGTCCGGGAAGGACACCGTCCGCGGGACGTCCACCGCCTCCTCCGGGCGTCCCTCCCCGGGGCACCCCGCCTCCGGGCACTCCGCCGGACCGCCCGGGCGGCAGGACGGCTCCCTCTTGTCCGGGGGCGTCACCCGTCCGTAACGTCGGCCACGAGCGCGAAGATCACCCCGCGAAGCCCGTCCCGTCGGAGGCCCTCATGTCCAGCTCCGTCCCGCCGTTCGACCCCGCCGACCCCCTCGGCCTGGACGACCTGCTCACGCCCGAGGACCTCGCGGTGCGCGACACCGTCCGTTCCTGGGCCGCCGACCGGGTGCTGCCGCACGTCGCCGAGTGGTACGAGCGCGGCGAGCTGCCCGTCGTCCGGGAACTGGCCCGCGAACTGGGGTCGATCGGCGCCCTGGGCATGTCCCTGGAGGGCTACGGGTGCGCGGGCGCGTCCGCCGTCCAGTACGGGCTGGCCTGCCTGGAGCTGGAGGCCGCCGACTCCGGCATCCGCTCCCTGGTCTCGGTGCAGGGCTCGCTGGCGATGTACGCCGTCCACCGCTACGGCTCGGAGGAGCAGAAGCGGCAGTGGCTGCCGCGGATGGCGGCCGGCGAGGCCATCGGCTGCTTCGGGCTGACCGAACCCGACCACGGCTCCGACCCGGCCGGGATGCGCACCTTCGCCAAGCGCGACGGGGGCGACTGGGTGCTCAACGGCCGCAAGATGTGGATCACCAACGGCTCGGTGGCCTCGGTGGCCGTCGTCTGGGCCCGCACCGACGAGGGCGTCCGCGGCTTCGTGGTGCCCACCGACACCCCCGGCTTCTCCGCACCCGAGATCAGGCACAAGTGGTCCCTGCGCGCCTCGGTCACCAGCGAACTGGTCCTGGACGACGTACGGCTGCCCGCCGACGCGGTGCTGCCGGAGGTCGTCGGGCTGCGCGGGCCGCTGAGCTGCCTGAACCACGCCCGCTACGGCATCGTCTGGGGCGCCATGGGCGCGGCCCGCGCCTGTTTCGAGACGGCCCTGGAGTACGCGCGCACCCGCGAGCAGTTCGGCCGGCCGATCGGCGGCTTCCAGCTCACCCAGGCCAAACTCGCGGACATGGCGGTCGAACTCCACAAGGGCGTGCTGCTCGCGCACCACCTGGGGCGCCGGATGGACGCGGGACGGCTCCGTCCGGAGCAGGTCAGCTTCGGCAAGCTGAACAACGTGCGCGAGGCGATCGAGATCTGCCGCACCGCCCGGACGATCCTCGGCGCCAACGGGATCTCCCTGGAGTACCCGGTCATGCGGCACGCCACGAACCTGGAGTCGGTGCTGACCTACGAGGGCACCGTGGAGATGCACCAACTCGTGCTGGGCAAGGCGCTCACCGGCCTGGACGCCTTCCGGTGAGCCGCCCGCCGGGCCCGGCCCGCCGGATCGCCGCCGGCCGGAGCGGCGGACGCGTTCAGCTCTGGTTGAAGAAGCCGCCCTCGGTGGCGCGGTGGTCCACGCCGCTGACCACCTCGTAGTCGGACGGGGTCAGCAGGAAGACGCGCGTGGCCACGCGGTCGATCGAACCGCGCAGCCCGAAGATCAGGCCCGCGGCGAAGTCGACGACCCGCTTGGCGTCGGCCGGGTCCATGGCGGTGAGGTTCATGATCACCGGGACGCCGTCCCGGAACAGTTCGCCGATGGTCCGGGCGTCCCGGAAGCCGTCCGGGGTGATCGTGGCGATGCGGGTGCCCTGGCCGTGGGCGGTCTCCGCGGTCACCCGCACCCTCGGATCGGTGGCCCATGTGTCGCGGACGTCCTCGGCCTCGGAGCCCTCGGCATACTCGTCGTCGTAGTAGCGCATCTCGCTGTCGTCGACGAGGCCCAGCCAGGCACTCGCCTTGCGCACCGATCCCATGGACGCCTCCTCTCACAAGCACGGTCCACCGTGTCTGGCAGTGCCTCCGCCGCGGGGCCCGCACCCCTATGGTCGTCCATGATGCTGACAACGCGCCAAACAGTTACCGGTTCCGCACGGGTTTCGTGACGGTACTGGTGCACAAGGCGCACGGGAGCGCGGTGCCGGAGCGAGGGCCACGGCCGTACGCGGGGGGTGACGCGGGGCGGGGCCGGCGGTCCCGCCGGACGAATGGTCACCGAGGGCATACGGGTGAAGTGCCCGGTATCGTGGCGGCCACTCATCGACCAAGCCAACGGGGGGATCTTGTTCGGCATCATCAGGCCGTGCCGGCACAGTTTGGACGAGGGGCTGCGGGCGGCGTGGACGGCCCATCTGTGCGGGCTGTGCCTGGCGTTGCGCGGCGATCACGGCCAGTTCGCCCGGATCGTCACCAACTACGACGGGCTCGTGGTCTCGGTGTTGACCGAGGCTCAAATACCGCGCGCCGGCGACGGTTCCGGCGGGCTGCGGCGCACCGCGGGACCGTGCCCGCTGCGCGGGATGCGCACCGCCTCGGTGGCCCGGGGCGAGGGGGCCCGGTTGGCCGCGGCGGTCTCCCTGGTGCTGGCCTCGGCGAAGGTGCGCGACCACGTCGCCGACGGGGACGGGGTGTTGGCGCGCCGACCGGTGGCGGCGGCGGCGCGCAGGGTGGCGGCCGGCTGGGACCGGGCGGGGGCGCGCACCGGGAGCGAACTGGGCTTCGACACCGTGGTGTTGACCGAGGCCGTCGAGCGACAGCCGCTGGTCGAGGCCGCCGTGGGACCGGGCGGCTCGCTGCTCGCGGTCACCGAGCCCACCGAGACCGCGACCGCCGCCGCCTTCGCCCACACCGCCGTCCTGGCGGGCCGGCCCGGCAACGCGGCGCCGCTCGCCGAGGCCGGCCGGCTCTTCGGCCGGCTGGCGCACCTGCTGGACGCCGTGGAGGACCTGGCCGCCGACGAGGAGTCGGGTGCCTGGAATCCGATAGCCGTCACCGGCACGCCCCTGCCGGAGGTGCGGCGGCTGTGCGACGACGCGGTACACGGCGTACGACTGGCGCTGCGGGACGTGGAGTTCGGAAACGACGAGGGCGCGGCCCTGGTGCGGGCGCTGCTCGGCCGCGAACTGCGGCACGCGGTGGGGCGGGCGTTCACCGCCGGAGGCGCCACCCCGCCCCACACGGGAGCGCCCCGTCCGGGAGCGCCGTACCCGGGAGCGCCGTACCCGGGACCGCCGCGTCCCGAACCGCCGCGGCGGCGGCGGGGGTTGATGGCCGGATGTGCCGTGTGGTCGGCGCTGTTCTGCACCGGTCAGATTTGCTGCCGTGAGGAGTACGACGACCCCTGGGAGGAGCGCAAGCGCGAGGGGTGGTGCCACTCCTGCGACTGTTCCGGTTGCAGCGACTGCGGAAATTGCTGTGACTGCTGCAACTGCTGCGGCGAGGAGGGCGGTTGCGACTGTTGCAACTGCGACTGCGGATGTAGTTGACATGAACAGTGCGTAGCTGATGTCCGATATGTGGGGCGGCCGGTGCGCTCAGCGCGACGTTTTGCCGGCCGCCCCCTTGCGCGTGGTGATCGAGCGTGTGAATACTCCCCTCAGCGCTTGTCAGGGACGCGTCGAACAGCGGGTTCCTGCGGCGTCGCGCGTGCCCGTGCCCCACCACACGGGTCCCCCCATTTTCTTCACAGGAGGAAGAGACCAGTGAGGATCAAGCGCACCTCCCCCCACGCCGGTCCGGCCAGACGCGGTCGCGTCCGTCTCCTCGCCGCGGCCTCCGGAATCGTGGCCGTCGCGGCCCTGACCGTCCCCGCCTCGGCGAACGCCGAGCCCGCCCCCGCGCCGGCCACCCAGGTCGCCATGGCGAACAAGGCCATGAAGACCGCCGACGTCGCCGGCACCGCCTGGTACACCGACAAGGAGACCAACACCCTGGTCGTCACGGTGGACAGCACGGTCAGCCAGGCCGAGATAGCCAAGATCAAGAAGGAGGCCGGGGCCGGCGCGGACGCGATCCGCATCGAGCGCACCCCGGGCACGTTCACCAAGCTGATCTCCGGCGGCGACGCGATCTACAGCGGCGGCGGGCGCTGCTCGCTGGGCTTCAACGTCCGCTCCAGCAGCGGCGTCGACTACTTCCTGACCGCCGGCCACTGCACCAACGGCACCTCCACCTGGACCAACGGCTCCACCACCCTCGGCTCGACGGCCGGGTCCAGCTTCCCGGGCAACGACTACGGCATCGTCCGCTACACCAGCTCGATCAGCCGTCCCGGCCAGGTCGGCAGCCAGGACATCACCCGCGCCGCCAACCCGTCCGTGGGCCAGACCGTCTACCGCCGCGGCAGCACCACCGGTACCCACAGCGGCCGCGTCACCGGCCTGAACGCCACGGTCAACTACGGCGGCGGCGACATCGTCTACGGCCTGATCCAGACCAACGTCTGCGCCGAGCCCGGCGACAGCGGCGGCCCGCTGTACTACGGCACCACCGCCTACGGCCTGACCTCCGGCGGCTCCGGCAACTGCAGCACCGGCGGCACGACCTTCTTCCAGCCGGTCGTCGAGGCGCTGAACGCGTACGGCGTGAACGTCTACTGATCCTCACCGCTCTTCCGCCCCGGGCCCGAAGGCCCCGTGGCCCACGAACCCCCGTCCGGCAACCGCCGGGCGGGGGTTTTCGGCGTGTCACGCGACCGCGCCCGTGGCGCGGAGGGCGCGCGGGCTCGGCGTGCCGAGGAGCGGAAGTCCGGGGATGATGGGCCGACACCGGCACGTTCACCCTGCGCGCACGATGTGTCACCCAGTGTGTACACGCCCGTCGGGCGAGGAAGGATGACCGAGCCGGACATTCCTCCGGAGTCGTCCCGGTTCGGTCGGCTCCATCCCCCACGGGAGGCACAGAGTTGAAGCACCAACGGACATTCGCATGGCGCGCGGCCGCCGCGGGCGCGGGCACGGCGGCGTTCCTGTGCGCCACCCTCGTCCCGGCGAGCGCGGACCCGGCCCCCTCGGTCGGCACCACATCGGCCCCCCTCACGGCCGCCGCCGCCACCGAACTGGCCTCGTCCCTCGCGGGCGACCTCAAGGACGACATGGCCGGCGCCTACTACGACGCCGACGCCCGGAAACTGGTGGTCAACGTACTCGGCGAGCCGGCGGCGGAGAAGGTCCGGAAGGCCGGCGCCGAGCCCCGGATCGTCCGGCACTCCCTCGCCCGGCTCGGCACCGTGCAGAAGGACCTCACGGCCAAGGCCCTTCCCGGCACCGCGCGCGCCGTCGACCACCGGCTCAACAAGGTCGTCGTGACCGCGGACGCCTCGGTGGAGGGCGAGGCCCTGAACGATCTGGAGGAGCAGGTCGCCGCCCACGGCGACAAGGCCGTCCTCAAGCGCGTCAAGGGCGAGTTCGCCCCCCTGACCGCGGGCGGCGACGCCATCTGGCGGGGCGACAGCGCGCGCTGCTCGCTGGGCTTCAACGTCACCCGGAACGGCCTGGCGTTCTTCCTGACCGCCGGCCACTGCGGCGAACTCCTCGACACCTGGTCGACCTCCCGCAACGGGCGGTACGTCGGCGTCACCGTGGCGAGCAGCTTCCCCGGCGACGACTACTCCCTGGTGCGCTACACCGCCCGAGTGGACCACCCGAGCCGGGTGAACCTCTACAACGGCACCACCCAGGCGATCACCCGGGCGGCCGATCCCATCGTCGGCCAGCGGGTGTGGCGCAGCGGCAGCACCACGGGGGTCCGCAGCGGGCAGGTCGTGGCGACGGACGTCTCCGTCACCTACCCCCAGGGCACGGTCGGCGGTCTGATCCAGACCACCGTCTGCGCCGAGCCCGGCGACAGCGGCGGCCCGCTGTTCTCGGGCGAGACCGCCCACGGCCTGACCTCCGGCGGCTCCGGCAACTGCCGCACCGGAGGCGTGACCTTCCACCAGCCGGTGACCGAGGCGCTGCGGGACCACGGCGTCCGGCTCGGCTGACGCCCGACCGGCGCCGAGCGCCCCTTCCGCGGACCTCCGGACGCGCTCCGCTCCGGGGGTCCGCCGCCCCGCCCCCGCCCCGGCCCGGAACGCGAGGACGCCGGGGCGGAGGCGGGGAGGGGCCGAGAAGGGGTTCTCCGCTAGCGGGACTCGGCCGCGACCAGCTCCGCGATCTGGACGGCGTTGAGGGCCGCGCCCTTGCGGAGGTTGTCGCCGGAGCAGAACAGGGACAGGCCGTGCTCCACGGTCTCGTCCGCGCGGATCCGGCCCACGTAGGTCGGGTCCTGGCCGGCGGCCTGCTGCGGGGTGGGGACCTCGGAGAGGGCCACGCCCGGGGCGCCCTCCAGCAGCTCCAGGGCGCGCTGCGGGGTGATCGGACGCTCGAAGCGGGCGTTGATCTGGAGCGAGTGGCCGGTGAAGACCGGCACGCGCACGCAGGTGCCCGAGACCTTCAGCTCCGGGATGCCCAGGATCTTGCGGCTCTCGTTGCGGAGCTTCTGCTCCTCGTCGGTCTCGCCCCGGCCGTCGTCCACGACGGAGCCGGCCATCGGCAGCACGTTGAAGGCGATCGGGCGCACGTACTTGTTCGGCTCGGGGAAGTCGACGGCCGCGCCGTCGAAGGCGAGCCGGGTGGCGTCGCCCTCGACCGCCTTGCGGACCTGCTCGTCCAGCTCGGCGACGCCGGCCAGACCGCTGCCGGAGACCGCCTGGTAGGTGGAGACGACCAGGGCCGTCAGCCCCGCCTCGGCGTGCAGCGGCCGCAGCACCGGCATCGCGGCCATGGTGGTGCAGTTCGGGTTGGCGATGATGCCCTTGGGACGCTCGGCGACGGCCTGCGGGTTCACCTCGGAGACCACCAGCGGGACCTCGGGGTCCATCCGCCAGGCCGAGGAGTTGTCGATGACGACCGCGCCGGCGGCGGCCACCTTCGGCGCCAGCTCGCGAGAGGTCGCGCCGCCCGCGGAGAACAGCACGATGTCCAGCCCCGTGTAGTCGGCCGTGGTGGCGTCCTCGACGGTGACCTCGCCGTCCTTCCAGGGCAGCGTCCGTCCCGCCGAGCGGGCCGAGGCGAACAGCCGGAGCTGCTCCACCGGGAAGTTGCGCTCGGCCAGGATCCGGCGCATCACACCGCCGACCTGACCGGTGGCTCCGACGATCCCGATTCTCATGGGGCTCCTTCTCATCGTGGGTGTCCCGCTGCGTCAGCCTTCTACCCTGCCCTGCCGGAACCGGAGGTGCCAATTTCTTTGTCCCACGTCACATTCCGCGCGGTCGGTGGCGTACGCGCAGGTGGCGGCCGCCGAGGGCGACCGCCACCCGTCCCGGGGGCCCGTCCGGTGCCCCGGGTGTCCGCGTCAGTGCGGGCAGTTGCCGCGGAACTCCTCGATGGCGAGGCTCGGCCGCGGCAGCGGGCACAGGAACTGCTCGTAGCGGGTGTCGTCGTCCACGAAGCGCTTCAGCCAGGAAATGCTGTACTTCGCGATCTCGGTGTTGGAGGTGTTCGGCGCGAAGTGCGTCGCGTTGTTCAGCTCCATGTACGCCCGGTCCGTGGAGGAGGGCAGGCTCTCGTAGAACGGCTCGGCGTGGGAGCTCACCGGGGCGATGGAGTCGCCGTCGGCGCCGACGATGAACGTCGGCACGGTGATCTCGCGCCAGGTCTTGTCCAGGTTCCACGGGGTGAGCGGGATCGCCGCCTTCAGCGAGGGCCGGTCCTTGGCGGCCTCCAGACTGCCGCCGCCGCCCATGGAGTGGCCCATGACCGCCAGCCGGCCGCTGTCGATCCGGTTGCGGACCGAGCTGCGCTGGGTGAGGTAGTCCAGCGCGGCCAGGAGCTGGTCGCCCCGGCCGGCGGGCTGGTCCATCCGCGTGAGGGTGTCGATGGTGAAGACCACGAAGCCCTGGGAGGCCAGGCGCGGGCCGAGCCAGGCCATGCTGGACTGGTCGGCGGTGAAGCCCGGCGAGATCGCCACGGCGCCGAAGGTGCCGTCGCTGGTGGTGGTCGGGTAGTAGATCGTCCCGCCGCCGAAGCCGGTCACCGACAGGGACGAGACGCGGTCCTCCGAGACCGCGTAGGGGCCGCGGAGGGCCTCGATGCTCCGCTCCGTGGGGTCCGGGCCGCGCTCGTAGGGGTTGTCCGCCGCCGCCCGGACGGCGGTGGGGACGGCTCCGGTGTCCGGTGACGCCTGGGCGGTGGGCAGGGCGACGCCCGCGCCGCCGAGGACCAGGGTCAGGGCCACGCCCAGCTTCGCCAGGCGGTGCCGGGAGGTGCGCTCGGGCCGTCCCGCGGCCGGGGCGGCGTCGTGCTGCTGCGGCTCCATGAGGGTGTGTTCTCCCGATGTGTAGGGGGTGCCTTGGGGGGTCGAACAGGCGTCATCGTGGAGTCGGAGGAAGTCACTCCGCATCGGTGAAATCACCGGTCTCCGCAGCGGGGTCCGGCACCGGACGGACGGCGGTGCCGCCGGAACCGTTGACGTACCGGTCGGTATGCCACGAGGATGAGCAAGCGCTTAGTCGTGGTCCGTGAAGGAGATCCCGTGCCCCCTGCGAACGCCCCCGTGACCGATCCGGACGAGCTGCGCCGCTGCGTGCGGGAGCTGCTCGCCGCACACGACCCGGCCACCACCGACCGGCTCGACTTCCTGCGCGCCCGCTACGACGCGGGACTCGCCTGGGTGCACTTCCCCCACGGCCTCGGCGGACTCGACGCCCCCCGCACCCTCCAGGCCGTCGTCGACGCCGAGCTGGCCGCCGCCGGCGCGCCCGACAACGACCCCGGCCGCAACGGCATCGGTCTGGGCATGGCCGCGCCCACGATCCTGCGGTACGGCACCGGGGAGCAGAAGCGGCGCTTCCTGCGCCCGCTGTGGACCGGCGAGGAGGTGTGGTGCCAGCTCTTCAGCGAGCCCGGGGCCGGCTCCGACCTGGCCGCGCTCGCCACCCGCGCGGTGCGCGACGGCGACGGGACGGGGGACTGGATCGTCAACGGCCAGAAGGTGTGGACCTCCAGCGCCCACAACGCCCGCTGGGCCATCCTGATCGCCCGCACCGACCCGGACGTCCCCAAGCACCGCGGCATCACCTACTTCGTCTGCGACATGACCGACCCCGGCGTCGAGGTGCGGCCGCTGCGCCAGATCACCGGTGAGGCGGAGTTCAACGAGGTCTTCCTCACCGACGTGCGCATCCCCGACGCCCACCGCCTCGGCGAGGTCGGGGAGGGCTGGAAGGTCGCCCAGACCACGCTCAACAACGAGCGCGTCTCCATCGGCGGGCAGCGCATGCCGCGCGAGGGCGGGATGATCGGCAAGGTGGCCGCCACCTGGCGCGCACGCCCCGAACTGCGCACCCACGGCCTCCACCGGCGGCTGCTGTCCGGCTGGGTGGGCGCCGAGGTCGCCCGGCTCACCGGCGAGCGGCTGCGCCAGCAGCTCGCCGCGGGCCACCCCGGCCCCGAGGGCGCGGGCATGAAGCTCGCCTTCGCCCGGCTGGCGCAGGAGCTGAGCGGCCTGGAGGTCGAGCTGCTGGGCGAGGAGGGCCTGGGCTACGACGACTGGACGCTGCGCCGCCCGGAGGCCGTGGACTTCACCGGCCGCGAGGCCGGCTACCGCTATCTGCGGGCCAAGGGCAACTCCATCGAGGGCGGCACCTCGGAGATCCTGCGGAACATCGTCGCCGAGCGGGTGCTGGGACTGCCCGCCGAGCCCCGCACCGACAAGGACGTCCCCTGGAAGGAGCTCGCCCGATGACCGACCTGCTCTACTCGGAGATCGAGGAGGAGCTGCGCTCCAGCGTCCGCGCGCTGCTGGCCGACCGCTGCCCGCACGAGAGCGTCCTGGCCCGCTGCGAGACCCCCGAGCCGTACGACCGGAAGCTGTGGCGGGCCCTCGCCCGCGACCTGGGCGCGGCCTCCCTGGCCGTGCCCGAGGAGGCCGGGGGAGCCGGGGCCTCGGTGCGCGAGGTCGCGGTGGTGCTGGAGGAGCTGGGCCGGGCTGCCGCGCCCACGCCGTACCTGGGCAGCGCCGTCCTGGCCGGTACCGCCCTGCTCGCCCTGCCGGGCAGCGGCGAGGCGGCGGAGCTGCTCGCCGCACTGGCCTCGGGCGAGCGCACCGCCACCCTGGCGGTGCCCCTGTCCACCGCGCCGGGGACGGGCGCGTTCCCCACCGCCGTACGGGCCGACAGCGCCGGCACCCTGACCGGCACGGTCACCTCCGTGGCGGACGCGGCGGTCGCCGACGTGCTCCTCGTCCCCGCCGAGGGGAGGGACGGACCGGGGCTGTACGCGGTCGAGGCGAGCGCCGCGGCCCTGACCGTCGCCCCGCGCACCTCCCTGGACCTCACCCGCCCCCTGGCCGACGTCACCCTCGCCGGCACCGCCGCCCGACGGCTGGCCGGCCCCGGGGACGCCCCGGCGGCGCTGGAGCGCGCGCTGCTCACCGGCGCCGGACTCCTCGCCTCCGAACAGCTCGGGATCGCCGAGTGGTGCCTGACCGCCACGGTCGCGTACCTCAAGGACAGGCGGCAGTTCGGACGTCCGCTCGGCTCCTTCCAGGCCCTCAAGCACCGTCTCGCCGACCTGTGGCTGGACGTGGCGGGCGCGCGGGCCGCCGCCCGGTACGCCGCCGACACCCTGGCCGGCGGCGATCCGGACGCCCCCGTGGCCGTCGCGGTGGCCGCGTCCCACTGCGGCGACCTGGCGGTGCGGGCGGCCGAGGAGTGTGTCCAGCTCCACGGCGGCATCGGGATGACCTGGGAGCATCCGGCGCACCTGTACCTGAAGCGGGCCAAGGCGGACCAGATCGCGCTGGGCACCCCGGACCGCCACCGCACCGCGCTCGCGGACCTGGTGGACCTGCCGGCGCCGACGGCCTGAGAGCGGCCCGAACCCCACACGGCGGGGGCCGGGAGCGGAACGATCCGCTCCCGGCCCCCGCCGTGTGCGTCGTCCCGCCCGGAGGAAGTGCCGCACGGAGTCTGGTCCGTTGCCCTACTCGTCAGTAATTTGACATGGACGCAACAGTTCGAGGCGAGGAGGCCTCATGAAGCCGTCCAGGCAACGCGTACGAAGACTGCTCCGTCTGCTCCCGGCGCTGGCGCTCGCCGCGACCGCCGCGCTGGTCCCCACGGCCGCCCAGGCCGCACCCCCCACGGCCGCCGCCGCGACCACCACCGCCACCGCCGCCGGTGGCTGGAACGACTACTCCTGCACCCCATCCGACAGGCGTCCCCGCCCGGTGGTGCTGGTGCACGGCACCTTCGGCAACTCCGTCGACAACTGGCTCGGGCTGGCCCCGTACCTGGTCGCGCGCGGTTGGTGCGTCTTCTCCCTCGACTACGGCGCGTTGCCGGGCGTGCCCTTCTTCCACGGGCTCGGCCCGATCGAGGAGTCGGCCCGGGAACTGTCGGCGTACGTCGATCGGGTGCTGGAGGCGACCGGGGCCGACGAGGTCGACATCGTCGGCCACTCCCAGGGCGGGATGATGCCGCGGTACTACCTGAAGTTCCTCGGCGGGGCCGGGAAGGTGAACGCCCTGGTCGGCATCGCGCCCAACCACCACGGCACCGACCTGCTCGGACTCACCCGGCTGCTGGAGTACTTCCCCGGGGTGGAGGACCTGCTGGGCACGCACACCCCCGCCCTGCGGGACCAGGTGGTCGGCTCGGACTTCCTGCGCCGGCTCAACGCGGGCGGCGACACCGTGCCCGGGGTGGAGTACACCGTGATCGCCACCCGGTACGACCAGATCGTCACGCCCTGGCGCACCCAGTTCCTCGACGGGCCGGGCGTCCGCAACATCCTGCTCCAGGACGTGTGCGCGGCCGACCTCTCCGAGCACCTGGCCATCGCGCTGATCGACCGGCTGACCTTCCACCTGACGGCCAACGCCCTCGACCCGGCGAACGCCCGGCGGGTGAACTGCCTGTCCTACTTCTCCTGACGGCCCGCCGAACGGCCGTCCGGCCTCACCCGTAGAGCCGCTCGGCGTACCGAGGGCCGTAGTACTCCTCCAACGCCTCCAGCGGCACGTCGGACCGCTCCAGGGCCTTGGCGATCCGGGCGCGGGAGGGCAGCGCCTCCGGCCGCCAGGACTCCGGGTCCCAGGCGCCGGAGCGCAGGAAGGCCTTGGCGCAGTGGTGGTAGACCTCCTCGATCTCCACCACCAGGGCGAGCCTCGGCCGGTTGTTCCGCACGACCATCTCGTCGAAGAAGGGAGCGTCGCGCACCAGCCGGGCCCGGCCGTTGATCCGCAGGGTGTCGCCGCGGCCCGGCACCAGGAAGATCAGCCCCACCCGGGGGTTGGACAGGACGTTGCGGAAACCGTCGAGCCGCTTGTTGCCGGGGCGGTCCGGGATGGCGATCGTCCGGTCGTCCAGGACCAGGGCGAAACCGGGCGGATCGCCCTTCGGTGAGACGTCGCAGGAGCCGTCGGCGGCCGAGGTGGCGATCAGGCAGAGGGGAGAGTGGGCCAGCCACTGCCGGTCGAGTTCGTGTAGCGCGGTGCGGACCTTGTCCTTGACGTACGGGACGGGGTCGCCCACCAGTTCGCGCAACTCCGCTTCGGAGGCGACTTCCGTCAACTCCGCTTCCCAGGAAGCTCTTTGACTCATCGAACGATTGTAGGGGCCGGACACGCGGCGCCGCCGTCGCCCCGGAGGAAGAGGAGGGCGACGGCGGCGCGGTCGGGGCGCGCCCGGTCAGGCGCGGTGGCGGCCGCCCACGGCACGGCGGCGGACGGTGGTCAGCACCACGGCTCCGCCGAAGAGGACGGCCGCGGCGCCGCTCAGCGCGACGGCGGTGGTGGTGCCGTCGCCACCGGTGTCGGCGAGGGCGACCTCCTCCGTGGCGCCGCCGTTCGGGGTGGCGCCGCCGGGCGCGGCGGACTCGGCCGACCCGGCCCCCTCGTCCTGCCCGGTCGGCGCCGTCGCGGCCGGCTCGCCGCCCTTGTCGCCGGCCGGGGCGGACTTGACGGCGGCCTGCTGCTCGCCGGACTTCCCACCGGGCTCGTGGCCGTGCTCGTCACCGCCGTGCCCGCCGTGATCGACCGTGGACTTCTCGGCGTTCTCGGCGATCTGCTCCTCGGTCGGGGCGGCGGGGGCCTGGCCACCGCCGCCGAAGGTGACGTCGGAGCAGCTGTAGAACGCCTCCGGACTGTCCGAGCGCTGCCAGATGGCGTAGACCAGGTGACGGCCGGACCGCTCGGGCACCGTGCCGGAGAAGACGTAGGCGCCGTTCTCCAGCCTCGGGTCGGTGACCTTCGCGAACGGCTCCGACTCCAGGTCCGACCACTTCAGCGGCTTGGTCGGGTCGTAGCCCTCCTTGGTGAGGTAGAGCTCGAACGTGCCCTTGTGCGGGGCGGTGGCCCGGTAGCGGAAGGTGCGGTCGCCGGCGGACATGGGACTGGCGGGCCAGTCGGCGCGCGGCAGGTCCAGCCCCTTGTACTTGTCGCGGCCCGCGCTGCACAGCTTCCCGTCGGGGACGATCTGCCGGTGGCGCCCGGCGGCGTCGCCGATGTTGACCTCGTTCCAGTCGTACAGCGGCTGGGTTCCGCCGGCGGCGACGAGCGCCTTGCACGCCGCCGACTTCGGGCTCTCCGGTCCCTCCGCGTGGCAGGCGGCGATCCGGCTGACCGGGTCGGTCATGGAGCCGTGGGCGGCGGCCGGCGACGCGGCCAGCGCGGTCAGGACGAGCGGTGCGGCACCGACGGCGGCGAGGGCGGCGACGGTCCTGCGGCGAGCGGTCATCGTGGGTTCTCCTCCGGCTGCGGGGCGGACGGTGGGGGGTGAGGGACCGGGGGGCTCCCCGCGAACCGACCCCGGTTACCGGCACGTTAACCACGGCGACCGGACGATCCGGCGGTTCTCGGCGCCGAGGGAGGATCTTTATGGCGGCGTTAAGGGACGGCTCACGGCCGATTAAGAACACCGGCGGGAAGCCGCTGTCACAGGCCGGTGCGATGATCCCCCGTCATGAGGATCACCGGGAGAAGCGGTCGGCACAGCGAGGTCGTCGACGTCCACCTGTTCCTGCGGCGCGGCGACGAGGTGCTGCTCGCGCGCCGGGCCGGCACCGGCTACGCCGACGGGCTGCTGCACGCGCCGTCCGGACACGTCGAGGACGGCGAGGACGTGCGGGAGGCGATGGTGCGGGAGACGCGGGAGGAGATCGGACTGCGGCTGGAGCCGGAGGAGTTGAGGGTCGCCCTGGTGATGCAGCACCGCTCGCCGAGGGGCGAGCCGCGGACGGGGTGGTTCTTCGAGGCGTGGCTGGGGGAGGGGCGCGAGCCGGTCAACGCCGAGCCCGACAAGTGCTCGGAGCTGGGCTGGTTCCCGCTGGACGCGCTGCCCGACGACATGGTCGCCTACTGCCGCGCCGGGTTGGACGCCTACCGGGCCGGCGAGCGCTTCGCGCTCCACTGGCACCTGCCCGGAGACGCCATCGCCCACGACCCGAGCGCCCCCGGCCGGCTCGTGGTGCTGCCGGCCTCCTGAACCCTTCTGAGCCCTCCTGAACCCTCCTGCAACGGAGTCGGCCTCCTCCGGACGACTCGGGGGGAGGCGTCCGGAGGAGGCCGGCGGACCGGAGGAGGGAGGGTCAGCCGAGCTGCACCGAGCGCTTGGCCAGCCCGGCCCAGAACCCGTCGATGACGGTGCGCTGGGTGTCCAGGTCGTCCTCGCCCGCGCCCAGGGTGACGAACAGCGGCGCGAAGTGGTCGCTGCGGGGGTGGGCGATCCGGCCCGCCGGGGCCCGGTTCTCGAAGTCCAGCAGGGCGTCGAGGTCCGCCCGGGCCAGGGCCTCGCCGCCCCACGCGTCGAACTCCTTCGACCAGCCCGGGGCCTGGTCCGGCCCCGCGCCCCACGTCAGGCCGCGCAGGTTGTGGGTGAAGAAGCCGCTGCCGACGATGAGCACGCCCTCGTCGCGCAGCGGGGCCAGCCTGCGGCCCAGCCTCAGCAGCTCCTCGGGGTCGAGGGTGGGCATGGAGAGCTGGAGCACGGGGACGTCGGCGTCCGGGTACATCTCGACCAGCGGCACGTACGCGCCGTGGTCCAGACCCCGGTCGGGGGCGTCGTACACCGGGGTGCCGGGGCCGGCGAGCAGCGCCCGCACCTTCGCGGCCAGCTCGGGGGCGCCGGGGGCCGGATAGGCGACCCGGTAGTAGTGCTCGGGGAAGCCGTAGAAGTCGTAGACCAGCGGGACGGTCCGGGTGGCGCCCAGCGTCACGGGGGCCGACTCCCAGTGGGCGGAGACGATCAACACGGCCTCCGGACGCGGCAGGTCACGGGACCAGGCGGCGAGCTGCGTGGTCCACAGCTCGTCGTCGGCCAGGGGCGGGGCGCCGTGGCTGAGGTACAGCACGGGCATGCGGTTCCCCGGGGCGCGGGGGGACGGCCGGGTGGACGGCTCGGTGGACGGGGTCATGGCGGTGTCTTCCGTTTCGTGCTTTCCGGTGCGGTGGAATCTGCCGCTCCGTCGGGTCCGTGCGGGGTGTGTCAGGCGCGGAGCAGCAGGGTCACGCCCGCCACCACGAGACCGAGCACCACGGCGGCCACGCCGTGGGCGAGCCGGTGCGAGCGGAGGACGGGCAGGGCGCGGTCCACGGCCCAGCGGCCGGGGCCGGCGAGGGCGAGCGCGGCGGCGCCCGCGACGAGGAGGAGCTCGTACTCCACGCCCTCGGGCGAGAAGAACCCGCCGCCCCACTTCACCGCCACCGCGTTGATCATGGTGCCCAGGACCGCGGCCCCGGCGAGCGGGGTGAGCAGGCCGAGGACGAGCGCGAGGCCGCCGAGGGTCTCGGCGAGGGCGGCGACCACGGCGAACGCCTCCGGGGCCGGGTAGCCGAGCGAGGCGAAGAACATCCCGGTGCCCTCGACGCCGCCGCCTCCGAACCAGCCGAAGAGCTTCTGCGCGCCGTGCACGGCCATGATCGCGCCGAGCGCGACCCGCAGCAGCAGGAGCCCGGCGTCGTGGGCGGGGTTCGACGGCGTCGGGACGTCGACGGTCCCGGCGGGGGCGGCGGTACGGGGGATGGCGCCGGTGGGGGCGGTCATGCGGGTCTCTCCCTGCGTCATGTCGTTCAAATTCGAATTACTCGGTCGCGGTCAGCGTACAGCGAGGTTCGAATTTGAACAACCGCGTAGAATGGGTCCATGAACGAGCCCCGATGGCTGGACGAACTGGAGATGGCGGCCTGGCAGGGCTTCCTGGAGGCGAGCAACCGCGTCGCCCGACGGTTGGAACAGCAGCTCAAGGACGAGGCGGGCCTGTCCCACCCGCAGTACGAGATCCTGGTCCACCTCGCCGCCGCCCCCGACGGCGAGATCCGCATGACCGAGCTCGCCGAGCGGCTGATCACCTCCAAGAGCGGCCTGACCTACCAGGTCGGCCAGTTGGAACGGCGCGGCCTGGTGCGGCGCCGCGCCTGCCCCACCGACGTCCGGGGCGTCTTCGCCGTCCTCACCGACGCCGGACGGGAGCTGCTGCACCGCGCCGCGCCCGGCCACGTGGCGGCGGTGCGCGAGGTCCTCGTCGACGTCCTCGACCGCGACCAGCTCGCCGTGCTCGCCGAGGCGCTCGGAGAGGTCGGCCGCCGGCTGCGCCGCGCCTGACGGCCCCGGAGCGTTCCCGGGGGTTCCGGGACGCCGCCGCAACGCCGCGAGGGGCCCCGCCCCGCCGCGTACGACGGTGACGGGACCCCTCGCCCCCCGATGGCGCCCGGCAACGACCGGGCGGGACCCGGTGGAACCGGTGGACTCGGTGGCGGGCCTCAGTGGAGCTTGGCGACCGCCGTGCGCGTGGTCGTCCGGAAGTCCTCCACCCGGGCGTGCTCGAAGGTGCCCATCTGCGCCCACATCACGACCGTGACGGTGCGGCCGTCGCGGCCCACGCCGAACAGGTGGATGCCGTTGTCGGCGTCCGGCAGGGAGGTGTGGACGCCGTGGACGTGGGCGCCCTCCTCGACGTCGAGGCGGCCGTAGTCCCGCCACTCGGCGTGGCCCTGGGGGTGCTCCTCCAGGTAGTCGGCCGCGCAGTCGCGCACCGACGCCTCCGCCGCGGCGGCCAGCTTCCGCGCCGCGCCCGTGTTCGCGGCCCGCACCGTCACCTGCACCGCCCAGGTGTCGTACTCGGTGCCGAACTGCCGGTGCCGGGCCCCCTGGGAGGGCAGCGCGTCCTCCAGGCAGAACACCGGGAACTCCGGCAGCCCCTCGGTGACCTCGCCCGCGTACCACGGCGAGGACGGGTGCGGCGGCAGCTCCTCGGCGGAGAGGAAGCGCGGCTCGGCGGCCGGGGCGGGCGCGGCCTGGGCCGTGCCCGTCGGGGTCAGTGCCATGGCGGTGGCGGCGGCCACCGCGGCCGCGGCCACGACGCGGCCGGTGTGCCTGCGGATGTGCATATGTGCGTCCCTCGATCGGTTCGTTGACGTCTCGTCACCACGAGACTCGGCCGCCCTGTCACACGGTGGCAACAGATGCCGCGAAAAGCGGGACGCCGGAACGTTCGCGCCTAGGCTGACCAGTGGAAACAGGCGCGGCTGGAACGCGCTCCCGGAACGGCGGAAGGGGGAGGACGGCGGTGGCCGTACGGGAGACGGAGGAGTTCGCCGAGTACCTCAGGGGGCTCAAGGAACGCTCGGGGCACAGCTACGGCACGCTGGCGCGGCGGCTGCACACGAGCACCTCCACGCTCCACCGGTACTGCAACGGCGCGGCGGTCCCGGCGCGGTACGCGCCGGTGGAACGGCTGGCGCGGCTGTGCGGCGCGAGCCCGGAGGAGCTGCTGGAGCTGCACCGACGGTGGCTGCGGGCCGACGCGATGCGGGGCCGGATGGAATCGGAACGGCAGACTCCGCCGGCGGGGGCCGCACCGGACCGCGGACCGGAACCGGCACCCGTCCCCGAGCCCGACGCTCCCGAGTCCGCACCCGAGCCCGCCTCCGGGGCCGGCGCCTCGGACCCCGCGCCGGAGACCCGGTCCGAGCCCGCGTCCCCGCCCGACCCCGGCGCTTCGACGACCGAGCCCGCGCCGCCCGCCTCCGCACCGTCCCGGTGGCGCCGAAGACGTCTGTGGCCGGTCGCCGCCGTGCTCGTCGTGGCCCTCGTCCTCGCCGTCACCGCCGTTCTGCAGGCCGCTCCCGGCCGCTCCGACCGGGGGCGCCCCTCCGCCGCCGGCGGTGCCGCCCCGCCGGGAGCCGCCGCGTCCCCGTCCGCCACGGCGTCCCCCTCCGCGTCCTCCTCGGCCTCCCCCTCGACCTCGGCCTCGCCCTCCGCCTCCGACGGGAAGGGTGGGCGAGGCGGCGGACCGGGACCGTCCGCCTCCCGCGGACCGGGCGGCGGACAGCGGGAGAGCCCCCACGGCGACGCGCCGGGCGCCGCCCCGCTGAGCTGGACCGCCCGCTCCCACGTGTGGCGGCACGGCTGCGACCACCGCTATCTGATCGACCTGCCCCCGTCCCGCGTCCCCCCGCCCCCGATCGAGCAGGACGCGGCCGGCTGGGCCCGCTCGCTCGGCGCGGTGCACGGCGGCGAGACCATCGTGGAGGCCACCGTGCACGGCACCGGGCGGACCCCCGTGGTGGTCGAGGCCGTGCACGTCCGGGTGGCGGCCCGCCGGACGCCCCTGGCCCGGTCGTCCTTCGAGATGAACAACGGCTGCGGCGGTTCGCTCTCCCCGGCCGCCTTCTCCGTCGACCTGGACGCCCCCCGACCGCTGGTCAAGCCCATGGACGGCTACGACGGCGACGCGGGGAAGGCCCTGCCCGCCGTCCGCCTGCCCTACCGCGTCACCGCCGACGACCCCCTGGCGCTGCGGATCGAGGCGCGCACGGAGGGCTGCGACTGCGACTGGTACGTCGAGGTGGAGTGGAGCAGCGGGAACGACAGCGGCACGCTCCGCGTCGACGACGGCGGCCGGCCCTTCCGCACCAGCGCCGCCAAGGGCCGCCCCGCCTACGGCTGGTCGGTGGAGAACGGCGTCTGGGCGGGCGGCTGAGCCCGCACCGGGAACCGGGACGAGCCCCGCGCCGTCCCGCCGGCCTCCCCGGACTGATGCACAATCGGGACGCACCCCGGCACCCCGCCTGGACCGCCCGGACCACCGCACCGCCGCAGGAGACCCCCGTGCCCCTGAAGCTCACCATCGACCCGGACGCCCCCACCGCCCCCTACGAGCAACTGCGCGCGCAGATCGCCGAGCGGGCCCGCAGCGGCGAGCTGCCGGTCGGTCACCGGCTGCCCACCGTGCGCGGGCTCGCCGGGGAGCTGGGGCTGGCGGTCAACACGGTGGCCAAGGCGTACCGGGCGCTGGAGGAGGACGGGGTGATCGAGACCCGGGGCCGCCACGGCACCTTCGTCGCGGCGGCCGGGGACGCCGCCGCCCGGGAGGCCGCCGCGGCGGCCCAGGCGTACGCCGGACGGGTCCGCCGCCTCGGCCTGGACCGGGCCGCCGCGCTCGCCGCCGTCGAGGACGCCCTGAACGCCGCCTACGGCCGGGACGACTGACCGGGCGCCGGCGACGCGCCGGTCTCCGCCAGTCGTGCCCTCGCCTCCATCAGGGCGAAGCCCAACAGGTTGAGCCCGCGCCGGCGCGCCGGATCGGCCGCGCGCTCGTCGTCCGCCGCCGGCCCGATGCCCCAGACCCGGTCCACCGGGCTGGCCTCCACCAGCACCCGCTCGCCGGTGGCCGCCGGATACGCCCGCAGGTCGGCGTGCTGCCCGAACTTGTGGACGCTGCCCTCGACGACGATCCCGAAGCGGTGCCGCGCCCACGTCTCCTCGTCGAAGCCGCGCACCGTGCGACCCGCGGCCTTGGCCGCGCCGGGCTCGGCGGCGGCGAGCACCCGCTCATCGGCCTCCGCGTCGCCGAACAGGCGGGCCTTGGCGGCCATCATCCAGTGCTCGGCGGTGGCGTACACGGTGCCGTCCACGGTGAACGGCGCGGGCCACCACTGGCTCAGGCACCACGGGCCGACCGGGGCGCCGTGCCTCGGGCGGTGCCCCCGGAAACACACGTACCGGAGCCGTTCGCCGCGCGTCCGACGCGCGACCAGGTCCGCCACCCGGCCCGACGCGTCCTCGAACGCGCCGTCGGACACCCGGGGCGCCGTCACAGGTACATCCCCTCCTCCGTCCGCGCGGCCCGCGGCACCAGGGCCGGACCCGCGCCCCGGCGCAGCGCGTACAGCTCGGCCAGGGTGGCGCCGTCGCGGCCGATTCCCTCGTCGGTGCCGAGCCAGGTCACGGCCTCCGCACGGGTCAGGGGGCCGACCTCGATGCGGGCCAGGCAGCGACCGGGCCGGACGACCGCCGGGTGCAGCCGCTCCAGGTCCTCGTTCGTCGTCAGGCCCACCAGGACGTTGCGGCCCTGGCCCAGCAGCCCGTCGGTGAGGTTCAGCAGACGCGACAGGGCCTGGCCCGCCGCGTGCTTGGCCTCCCCGCGGATCAGCTCGTCGCAGTCCTCCAGCAGCAGCAACCGCCAGCGCTGCCCGCCCGGGGTGTCCTCGTCGTCCTCGCCGATGGCGATGTCCATCAGGTAGCCGACCTCGTTGAACAGCCGCTCCGGGTCGAGCACGCAGTCCACCTGGCACCAGTCCCGCCAGGAGCGCGCCAGCGTCCGCAGGGCGGAGGTCTTGCCGGTGCCCGGCGGGCCGTGGAGGAGCAGCAGCCGCCCCGTGATGTCGTCCGGGGTGGTCTTCATCAGCCCGTCCATGGCCTCGGCGACCGGGGCCGTGTAGTTGCCGCGGATCTCCTCCCAGCTCCCGGCCGTGATCCGGCGCGTGGTGCGGTACGGGCCGCGCCGCGGCGAGTGGTACCAGAAGCCCATGGTGACGTCCTCGGGCTGCTGCTCCGGCTCCTCCTCGGCGCCGTCCACCGCCGCCTTCAGCGTCCGCTCGGCCAGCTCCTCGCTGACGGCCGTCACGGTCACGTCGGCGCCCTGGCTCCAGCGGGAGACCAGGACCGTCCAGCCGTCGCCCTCCGCGAGGGTCGCGCTGCGACCGCCGTCACCCGCCGATCGGAGGACGACCGCCCCCGGCGGCAGCAGCGACAGGCCCTTCCGGGGCCGTTCCAGCGAGCGGCCCCGGGCGTGCGGCTGCTCGCCGGTGGTGAAGCGGCCCAGGAACAGGGCGTCGATCACGTCGGACGGGGAGTCGCTGTCGTCGACGTTGAGACGGATGGGCAGCGACTCCTCGGGCGGCACTGCGCGGCGGTCGGCACACATGGCCCCATGATCCGGCACCACCGGCCCGGACGCACGCAGGTTTCCGGGTGTTCCGCGGCACGTCCGGGCGCGGACTCACGCGGCGTCAGCGGAGGAGGACGGTCACGGTCAGGGCGGCCAGCAGCACGATCAGCGCTCCGGCGACGGCCACCAGCACCCCGCGCGGCCCCCGGTCGGCGTCCCAGGAGGACGACGGCGCGGGCGGTGCCGGGTCGGTGCCGGGGGCCGGCGGGGTGCCGCGTCCGCCGTCCCGGTCGCGCGCGTCGTCCCCGGTGTCGGACCCCGCCGGCCGCGGCCGTGTCCCGGCGGAGGACGGCGGCGCGGTGCGCGGGGTGCCCCCGGCCGCGGCGACGCGCAGCAGCCGCTCCGTCTCGGCGGCGGACATCCGCTCGGCCGGGTCCGCGCGCAGCAGCCCCTCCAGCACGGGCTCCAACGGACCCGCCCGGCGCGGGGCGGGCAGGGCGCCGTCGGCGTACCCGGCGACGGCCCGCAGGGTCTCCTCGGGGGTGTCGCGGCGGAACGGGGAGACGCCCTCCACGGTCAGGTACAGCAGCACGCCCAGCGCCCACAGGTCCGCGGCCGGCCCCGGCTCCCGCCCGCGGGCGCACTCCGGCGGGAGGAACTCCGGCGCGCCCACCGGCTCCCCGGCGTGCGCGGCGCCGGTCCGCACCAGCGCGATGCCGAAGTCGGTGAGCACCACTCTGCCGTCGTTCCCCAGCAGGACGTTGGAGGGCTTCAGGTCGCGGTGGGTGACGCCCGCCTCGTGCGCGGCGCGCAGCGCCGAGACGGCCTCCGCGCCGATCCGCGCGGCGCGGGCCGGGGGGAGCGTCCCCTCCACCTCCAGGACGGCGCTCAGCGGCAGCCCGCGTACCAGTTCCGTCACGATCCACAGCCGCCCGTCCTCGACCACCACGTTGTGGACGGTGGCGACGTTGCGGTGCGAGACGCGTCCGGCCGTCATGGCCTCCTGCTCCAGGCGCGCGTACAGCAGTCGCGCCTCGGCCGGGGAGAGTTCCGCCGCCGCCCGGATCGCCTTGACCGCGACCTGACGGCCCAGTGCCTCGTCGCGCGCCTGCCAGACCACGCCCGTCCCGCCGCGGCCCAGTTCGGCGACGAGACGGTACCGGTCGGCCAGCAGCCGGTCCGTGTCCATGTTGTCCCCCGTCTCCCTTTGTGTCGGGTCGTTCGGATGCTGTTGTCTCGTACGGTGTTCGTCAACCCCCTTGTGGGGAAGGTGAATCCGATGACCGGAATACCCGTGGGGTCCGGCCGGGAGATAGGGTTACCCTGCCCGGGCCGGGAGCCCTCGTTTGGGTGGGGAGTGTCATGGAACAGATAACGGTGCGCAGCAGGGCGCGTGTCCCTGCGATCCAGTGCGGAGGCGGCGCGACCAGCGCGCGCCTCGACCGGCACCTGAGCGTGCTGGCCGGCCCCGCCGTCCCCCGGGACGACACGGCGGAGGCCGCCTCGCTCATGCGCGAACTGACCAGGCGCGACATCGCGCACACCCGGTCGCGGAACCGGGGGGCGCGGGTGTCGCTGTTCGCGCCGCTGCGGCGGCTGCGGCGTTCCCTCTTCGGCGAGCGCGCCTGAGGCGACGGCGCCTCCGGAAGTCGCCGGAGGCCGCCGTGAACGAACCGACCGGATCTCCCCACCGGGGGCCGGGCGTCGCCGCCCGGCCCCGACCGGTGCCCTCCGCCCCTCTCCCGCGGGTTCCGCGTCCCCCCCCCACTCCCGGAGCCTCCCGCGCGCGGGAGGGCGGACGGCGCCGAGACGGTTCGCACCAGACGGTTCACAGCAGCGCGAGTTGGCCTCCCGGCCCCTCCTCGCGGTGGTCCAGGACGGACGCCGGACGGCGCGCGCCCGCGGGCACCGGGAGCACCCCGGCCTCGCGCAGTTCGACGGTGTCGACGGCGGGCCGCTCCGCCAGCCGCTCGGCGAGTTCCCGCCGGGGACCGCGGAGCCGGTCCAGGAGCGTGAGCGTGGTGATCAGCTCCAACAGGTCCGAGGTCCACTCCGGGGGCCACGCCCTCGGGCGGACCGCCTCCAGGGTGCCCGGCGCCGCCGGGGCCGTGCGCCGTTCGAACCACGCCTCGAGCACCCGGACGCCGCCCACCTCGAACTCCCAGGCGCCGCGCTCCACCGGCGCCACCCGGCCGTCCCCCACCCACAGGCTCTCGTCCTCCGCGTCGTGGCGCAGTCGCTCCGGGGCGGGGCGCTCGGGCAGCGTGGCCCGCACGTACGGGCGGCGCCCGCCGGGCAGGCGCGGGCGGGTGCCGTCGCCGCAGCGGGCGCCCCGGGTGTGCACCCACAGCGCGTGGCGGCCCAGTTCCACCCCGTCCCGCCACACCCGCGGGTCCGCGGTGAGCGGCACGGTGGGGCCGGTGGGGCCCGGGCGCAGCGCGACGGCCGTCCAGGCGAGGAGGTCCTCGGCCGTGACGGGGGTGCCCAGCCGCCGGGCCAGGTGGTCGAGCAGGCCCGGGGCGAGATTGGGCTCGCGTCCGCCGGGGCGCCGGTAGAGCGGGCGGACGCGGCCCGGCCGGCCCGTGGGGGAGTGGCCGTCGGGCAGCAGTTCGGTGAAGGACGGTTCGGGGGCGGGGGAGCGGGGCGCGGCGCCGGCCTCGACGAGGTGGATCTGCCGCTCGTCGGTGACCCGCCACAACTCGGGCCGGGCCACGTCGATGAGGCGGTGGTCCGGTATCAGCCACTGCCGGTCGTGGAGCCCGTGGAGGATCCGCACCGGCTCCGGGCAGGGGCCGTCCTCCCGGTCGAGCCGGACGGCGGAGACGGCCGGCCCGCTCGACGTCCCCCCGCCGGCGCGAAGGGCCGGTCCGGGCAGCGGCGGCACCAGGCTGCGCGGGGTACGGGCGCGGGTGGGGACGAACAGCGCCTCGCGCTCGGCCCCCCGAGCGCGTGTCAGCGCCGCCCAGCGGGCCTTCAGCGACGACGCGTCGGGCGCCGTCACCCAACTCCGGCCCGGCCGCAGCGGCCGGACCGACCAGGGCATCAGATCGTCCAGCGCGGGCGCCCCGTCGTCCCCTCGGCCGTCCACCACGTCACCCACCGCAACTCACCGCAACCCACCGCGACTCACCGTCCGCATGCTACGGCGCCGGTCAGTCGGCCTCCACGGTGACGGAGAAGGAGAAGCGGTCGCCGCGGTAGTGGATGCGGGCCACGTCCACCACCCGGCCGCCGTCGTCGTAGGTCACGCCGGTGTAGTGCAGGATCGGGCTGAGCAGGGGGACGTCGAGCAGGCCGGCCGTCTCCGGGTCGGCGAGCCGGGCCTGGACGGTGTCGGTGATGCGGCTGATCCGCACGCCCACCGCGTCGCGGAGCACCTTCGTCATCGGCCAGCGCGTCAGGTCCGCCAGGTCGATGCGGTCGGCCACCTCGGGACGGACCAGGTTCTCCGCCCAGTTGGTCGGCTCGCCGGTCTCCCGGTCGCGGCGCAGCCGCCGGTAGGCCACCGCCTCGGTGAGGTCGGGGAAGTGCTCGGCCAGGTCCCCGGGCACCGGTTCGGGGCCGTGGCCCAGCAGGGTGGTCTCCTCGCCCGACTGCTGGGCCACGATGGCGTCCACCGAGCCGAGCAGCCGGACGGGGGAGCCCCGGCGGGCGCTCGGCTCGATGAACGTGCCGCGCCGTCTGTGCCGGGTGATCAGCCCCTCGTTCTCCAGTTCCTTGAGGGCCTGCCGCATGGTCAGGACGCTGACGCCGTAGTGCTCGGCGAGGCGCTCCTCGGTCGGCAGGCGCAGGGGCGCGCCGGGGGAGCGGCCGAGTATCGAGGCCCGCAGCGACTGCGAGACCTGGTACCACAGCGGCAGTTTGCGGTTCAGCGCGAGCGAGTCGGGAGCGAAGACGGTCACGCGGTCCTCCGGACGGCCAGGCCGGCGTGCGGCGTTACGGCACGGGTCACGACGTGAAGTGACGCTCCAGACCCTGCCACACCTCGTCGTAGCCGCGCTGGAGGTGGTCCGCGTCCCGGGCCTGCGCGGTGAGGGTCACCGGCCAGCGGGTCTCGAACATGAAGGCCAGGCCGTCGTCCACCTTCTGCGGGACCAACTCGGCGGCGCTCGCCCGCTCGAAGGTCTCCCGGTCCGGGCCGTGCGCGGACATCATGTTGTGCAGCGATCCGCCGCCGGGCACGAAGCCGCCCGGACCCGCCTTCTTGGCGTCGTAGGCGCCCTCGATCAGGCCCATGTACTCGCTCATCACGTTGCGGTGGAAGTAGGGCGGCCGGAAGGTGTCCTCGCCGACCAGCCAGCGCGGGGCGAAGACCACGAAGTCCACGTTCGCCAGGCCCGGGGTGTCCGACGGCGAGGTGAGGACGGTGAAGATCGACGGGTCCGGGTGGTCGTAGCTGATGCTGCCGATCACGTTGAAGCGGCGCAGGTCGTAGACGTACGGCACCAGGTTGCCGTGCCAGGCGACGACGTCCAGGGGCGAGTGGTCCCAGGTGGCCGTCCAGAGGTTCCCGCAGAACTTGTCGACGACCTCCACCGGGCCCTCCACGTCCTCGTAGGCGGCGGTGGGCGCGAGGAAGTCCCGGGGGTTGGCCAGGCCGTTGGCCCCGATGGGGCCGAGGTCGGGGAGGGTGAAGGGGCGGCCCATGTTCTCGCAGACGTAGCCGCGCACCACCGGGTCCAGCGGCTCGACGCGGAAGCGGACCCCGCGCGGGATCAGCGCCACGTGGCCCGGCTCGGCGCGCAGCAGGCCGAACTCGGTGCGCAGCAGCAGCCCGCCCCGCTGGGGGACGACGAGCAGCTCGCCGTCGGAGTCGCCGAACACCCTCCGCTCCATGGGGGCGTTGGCGGCGTAGAGGTGGATGGCCATGCCCTCGCGCCGGGCGGCGTCGCCGTTGCCGCCCAGGGTCCACAGTCCGTCCAGGAAGTCGGTGCCGGGGGCGGGGTCGGGCAGCGGGTCCCAGCGCAGCCGGTTGGGGTCCGGCTCGACCTCGGTGAAGGGGGCGCCGCGCAGGGCGGGCCCGGTGGAGGCGTCCGCGCGGACGAAGCGGGGGTGGGCGGCCGAGGGGCGGATGCGGTACAGCCACGAGCGGCGGTTGTGGGCGCGCGGCTCGGTGAAGGCGGTGCCGCTGAGCTGCTCGGCGTAGAGCCCGAAGGGGACGCGCTGGGGCGAGTTGCGGCCGATCGGGAGCGCTCCCGGGATCGCCTCGGCGCTGTGCTCGTTCCCGAAGCCGGCGGAGTACGTCAGCCCCTCCGCGGTCTTGCGGGCCTGTTCGAAACCGTTCGTCGTGCCACTCATCGCAACGCTCCCGGTGCTCAGGGTTTCCTGTTGTCCACCATAGGAATGGGGGGACGCGCACGTCAACGGCATTCCTGTGACGGGCGCGGCGCCGTTTCGGCTCCCGCCTCTGGGCACCCCGGGGCCGGCCGGGCTAGGGTTCGCTTACCGGCCGGTCGGTATGGAGGTGCCGGTCGTCACGCCCACCCGGACGCCGTCCACGAGGGGGACCGATGTCGGAGAGTGTCGGTACGCGGGCCCGCACGGCCCTGCGGATCTGTCCGCTGTGCGAGGCCACCTGCGGCCTGAGCGTCACGGTCGCGGAGGAGGACGGGCGCGAGCGGATCACCGCGGCGCGCGGCGACCGCGACGACGTCCTCAGCCGCGGCTACGTCTGCCCCAAGGGCGCCCTCTTCGCGGAGGTGGACGGCGACCCCCACCGTCTCGTCCGCCCCCTGGTCCGCCGCGACGGCGACCTGCGGGAGGCGAGCTGGGAGGAGGCGTTCGCCGCGGTCGCCGAGGGGCTGGGCGGCGTCCTGGCGGACGGCGACCCCCGGGCCGTCGCGCTCTTCCTGGGCAACCCCAACGTCCACACCGTCGCGGGGGCCCTCTACCCGCCCCTGCTGGTGAAGGCGGTGGGCACCCCCAACCTCTTCACCGCCTCCACCCTCGACCAGATGCCCAAGCACGTCTCCTGCGGGCTGCTGTACGGCGACCCGCTGGCCATCCCCGTCCCCGACCTGGACCGCACCGACCACCTGCTGATCGTCGGCGCCAACCCGGTGGAGTCGGGCGGCAGCCTGTGCACCGCCCCCGACTTCCCCGGCCGGCTGAGGGCGCTGCGGCGGCGCGGCGGGACCCTCACCGTGATCGACCCGCGCCGCACCCGCACCGCGCGGCAGGCCGACCGGCACGTGGCGGTGCGGCCGGGCGGCGACGCCCCGCTGCTGATGGCGATGGTCCACGTCCTCTTCGCCGAGGGCCTGGTCGAGCCCGGCGCGGCCGGGAAGCACCTGAGCGGCGTGGCCGACGTGGCCCGGCTCGCCGCGGACTTCGCCCCCGAGGCGGTCGCGGACGCCTGCGGCGTCGAGCCGGAGACCATCCGCGTCCTCGCCCGCGAACTGGCCGCCGCCGAACGCGCCGCGGTCTACGGGCGGATCGGCAGCACGACGGTGGAGTTCGGCACCCTGACGAGCTGGCTGGTGGACGTGCTCAACGCGCTGACCGGCAACCTCGACCGGCCCGGCGGCGCGATGTTCCCGCTGTCGGCCACCGCCCGCGCGCCCCGGCCGCCCGCCCCGGGCCGGGGCTTCGCCCTCGGCCGCCGGCACAGCCGGGTCGGCGGACACCCGGAGGTCAAGGGGGAGTTCCCGGCCGCCGCGCTCGCCGAGGAGATCGACGCCCCGGGCGAGGGGCGGGTGCGGGCGCTGATCTGCGTCGCCGGCAACCCCGTGCTCTCCGCGCCGAACGGCGCCCGGCTCGAACGCGCCCTGGCCGGACTGGACTTCATGGTCAGCGTCGACCCGTACCTCAACGAGACCTCCCGCCACGCCCACGTCGTGCTGCCGCCGCCCCGGCCGAGCCGCAGCCCGCACTTCGACTTCTCCTTCAACGCCCTGGCCGTCCGCAACCAGGCGCGCTACACCCGCCCGGTGATCCCCCTCGGCGCGGAGGAGCGGAGCGAGAGCGAGATCCTGGCCCGCCTGGTGCTGTGCGCCTCCGGCGCGCCCGACGCCGACCCGGAGTCGGTCGACGCCATGGTGGTCGAGCACACCCTGTCCGCCGCCGTCGCCGACCCCCTCTCCCCGGTCCACGGCCGGGACGCGGGCGACCTCGCCCGCCTGCTGACCGGCGAGAACGGCGCCGAACGCCGCCTGGACCTGATGCTGCGGCTCGGCCCGTACGGCGACGGCTTCGGCGCGGACCCGGACGGCCTCACCCTGGCGAAGCTGCTGGAGCACCCGCACGGCATCGACCTCGGCCCGCTGCGCCCGCGGCTGCCCGAGGTGCTGCGCACCCCCTCCGGCACGGTCGAGCTGTGCCCGGGGCCGATCGCCGCCGACGTCCCCCGGCTGCGGCGGTTCCTGACGGAGCGTCGGGAGCGCCCCGCCGCCCCGGTGCTCGTCGGCCGCCGCCATCTGCGGTCCAACAACAGCTGGATGCACAACGTCCCCGGGCTGAGGGGCGGGAGCAACCGCTGCACCCTCCACGTCCACCCCGAGGACGCCGCCCGGCTCGGTCTGACCGACGGCGGCCTCGCGGAGATCAGGGGCGACGGGGGCGCGGTCCGGGCGCCGGTGGAGGTGACCGACGCGGTGCGCCCGGGGGTCGTCAGCCTGCCGCACGGCTGGGGCCACGACCGGCCCGGCACCCGGACGCCGGTGGCCTCCGCCGACCCCGGGGTCAACGTCAACCAACTCCTGGACGGCCGGCTGCTCGACCCGCTCTCCGGGACCGCGGTGCTCAACGGCTTCCCGGTGGAGATCGCCCCCGTGCCGGCCCCCGCGCCGAGCGCCTCCCCGGCCCCGGCGCCGTCCGCCGTGTGACCCACGGCATGTGCCGCCCTGGTGACACTCGAAACTAGCGCCGCTAGTTTGGGGCCATGCAGGCACACAACGGCATGTACATCGACGGGGATTGGCGTCCCGCGGCGGGCGACGGAACGATCGAGGTCGTCGACCCGGCCACCGAGGAGGTCATCGGCACCGTCCCGGCGGGCACCGCCGAGGACGTCGACGCGGCCGTACGCGCGGCCCGGGCGGCCCTGCCCGCCTGGGCCGCCACCGAGCCCGCCGAGCGCGCGGCGCGGATCGGCGCGCTGCGCGACGCCCTGGCCGCCCGGCGCGAGACGATCGCCGCCACCGTCACCGCGGAGCTGGGCGCCCCCATCTCCTTCTCCCGGGCCGTCCACGCCGACCTGCCCATCACGGTCGCCGGCACCTACGCCGCCCTCGCCGCCGAGCACCCCTTCGAGGAGAAGCTGGGCACCTCCCGGGTGCTCCACGAGCCGGTCGGCGTCGTCGGCGCCATCACGCCCTGGAACTACCCGCTGCACCAGATCGTCGCCAAGGCCGCCCCCGCCCTCGCGGCCGGCTGCACCATGGTCCTCAAGCCGGCCGAGGACACCCCGCTGGTCGCGCGGCTCTTCGCCGAGGCCGTGGCCGAGGCGGGGCTGCCCGCCGGGGTGTTCAACCTCGTCACCGGGCTCGGCCCGGTCGCCGGGCAGGCGCTGGCCGAGCACGAGGGCGTGGACATGGTCTCCTTCACCGGGTCCACCGCCGTCGGCCGCCGCATCGGCGCGATCGCGGGCGGCGCGGTCAAGCGGGTCGCCCTGGAACTGGGCGGCAAGTCCGCCAACATCGTCCTGCCGAGCGCCGACCTGGTGAAGGCCGTGAAGATCGGCGTGGGCAACGTGATGGCCAACTCCGGCCAGACGTGCAGCGCCTGGACCCGGATGCTGGTCCACGCCGACCGGTACGAGGAGGCCGTGGAGATCGCCGCCGCCGCGGCGGCCAAGTACGTCCCCGGCGACCCGACCGACCCCGCCACCCGCCTGGGCCCGGTGGTCAACGCCCGGCAGCGCGAGCGCGTCACCGGCTACATCCGCACCGGGATCTCCGAGGGCGCCCGGCTGGTCGCGGGCGGCCCCGACGCGCCCGAGGGCGTGGAGCGCGGATACCACGTGCGGCCCACCGTCTTCGCCGACGTCACGCCGGAGATGACCATCGCCCGGGAGGAGATCTTCGGCCCCGTCCTGAGCGTCATGCGGTACGAGGACGTCGACGACGCGGTCCGCATCGCCAACGACTCCGCCTACGGCCTGGCCGGCGCCGTCTGGGCCGGGGACGACGAGGAGGCCGTCGCCGTCGCCCGCCGTCTGCAGACCGGTCAGGTGGACGTCAACGGCGGCCGGTTCAACCCCCTGGCGCCCTTCGGCGGTTACAAGCAGTCCGGCGTGGGAAGGGAACTGGGCCCCCACGGCCTGACCGAGTACCTCCAGACCAAGTCCCTGCAGTTCTGAGCGGTTCCCCGAGGAGCCCGCACCTCCGACCCGCACGTCCGATCCGCACGTCCGACCCGCACGTCCGAGAGGACACGAGAGGAAACGCCACGTGGTCCGCGCCGTCGTCCTGCCCGCCGTCAACGCTCCGCTCGAACCGGGGGAGATCGAGCTGCCGGAGCCGGGCCCCGGCCGGGTGAGGGTCCGCCTCGCCGCCGCCGGGGTCTGCCACTCCGATCTGTCGCTGTCCAACGGCACCCTGCGCCAGCCCGCCCCCGCCGTCCTCGGCCACGAGGGCGCGGGCACCGTGACAGCCGTGGGCGAGGGCGTCACCGCCGTCTCCCCGGGGGACGCGGTCGTCCTCAACTGGGCGCCCTCGTGCGGGACCTGCCACTTCTGCGCCCGGCTGGGCGAGCCCTGGCTGTGCGCCGAGGCGAACGCGGCCTCGGGCGTGCCCTACGCGCGCACCGCCGACGGCCGGGACCTGTACCCGGGTCTGGGCACCGCCGCGTTCGCCGAGGAGACGGTCGTGGCCGAGCGGGCCGTGCTCCCGCTGCCCGAGGGGGTCCCGCCGGTCGACGCCGCCCTGCTGGGCTGCGCGGTCCTCACCGGCTACGGGGCGGTCCACCACAGCGCCCGGGTGCGGGAGGGCGAGTCCGTCGCCGTCTTCGGCGTCGGCGGGGTGGGGCTGGCGGTGATCCAGGCGGCGCGGATCGCGGGCGCGGGGACGATCGTGGCCGTCGACGTCTCGCCGGGGAAGGAGGAGCTGGCGCGCGGCGCCGGGGCGAGCGACTTCCTGGTCGCCTCCGACACCACCGCCAAGGAGATCCGGAAGCTCACCGGCGGCCTGGGCGCGGACGTCGCCGTCGAGTGCGTGGGGCGCGCGGAGACCATCCGCGCCGCCTGGTCCTCCACCCGGCGCGGGGGCCGCACCACCGTCGTCGGCATCGGCGGCAAGGAGCAGAAGGTCTCCTTCTCCCCGCTGGAGATCTTCCACTTCGCACGGACCCTGTCCGGCTGCGTCTACGGCAACTGCGACCCCGTCCGCGACCTGCCGGTGCTCGCCGAGCACGTCCGCGCCGGGCGGCTGGACCTGGGCGCGCTGGTCACCGACCGGATCGGCCTGGACGGCGTGCCGGCGGCCTTCGAGGCCATGCTCGCCGGACGCGGCGGCCGGACGCTGGTGGTGTTCTAGTCCGCCGCTCGGCGGGCGTCCGGCCCCTTCGCGGCCTCCCCCCGCCCGCCGGGGAACCGGAGCGCCAGCCCGTCGACGAGGGCGCGCAGGCCCGTCTCGAACGCGCCCTCGTCGACCCGCTGTCGGTGCTCGGCCAGCAGGTGGGCCTGGTCCAGGTGCGGGTAGTCCCGCGCGTACAGCGCGGCGTCGTCGACGAAGCCGCGGGCGAAGGAGCCGAGCGCCGACCCGGCGACGAAGTACCGCATCGTCGCGCCGATGTGGGTCGCCTGGGCGCGCGGCCATCCGGCGGCGCGCATCGCCCCGTAGACCGCGTCGGCCATCCGCAGCTGGCTGGGGCGCCGGCCGGGCCCCTGCGCCAGGTACGGGACGATGTTGGGGTGCGCGGCCAGCGCCGCGCGGTAGGAGCGGGCCCAGGCCATCAGGGCGTCCCGCCAGTCGGTGCCGTCGGTGAACATCGACAGGTCGACGTCGGCGCAGACCGCGTCGGCGACCGCGTCCAGGATCTCGTCCTTGGTGCGGAAGTGGTTGTACAGGGACGGGCCGCTGACGCCCAGCTCGGCGGCGAGCCTGCGGGTGGAGACCGCGGGCAGCCCCTCGGCGTCCACCAGCGCGAGCGCTGCCGTCACGATCCGCTCCCGGTTGAGCAGGGGGGTACGGGGGCGTGCCACGGATCACATCCTCGGGTCGGGTGCGGTGTCTGGGAAGCTGTAACTAGCGCTGCTAGTTTAATGGGCATGGATCTGGAGCTGTCCGAGGAACAGGCGGCCGTACGGCGGCTCGCCCGGGAGTTCGTCGACCGCGAGATCGTCCCGCACGCCGCCGAGTGGGACCGCGCCGAGAGCATCGACCCGGCGGTGGTGAAGTCCCTGGGCGACCTGGGCTTCCTGGGGTTGACGATCCCGGAGGAGTACGGCGGCTCCGGCGGCGACCACCTGGCGTACTGCCTGGTCACCGAGGAGCTGGGCCGCGGCGACTCGGCCGTGCGCGGGGTGCTGTCCGTCTCCCTCGGCCTGGTCGCCAAGTCGATCGCGGCCTGGGGGAGCGAGGAGCAGAAGCGGCGGTGGCTGCCCCGGCTCTGCTCCGGCGAGGCCCTCGGCTGCTTCGGACTGACCGAGCCGGGCACCGGCTCCGACGCGGCCAACCTCACCACCCGCGCCCGCCGGGACGGCGGCGACTGGGTGGTCGACGGCACCAAGATGTTCATCACCAACGGCACCTGGGCCGACGTGGTGCTCCTCTTCGCCCGCACGGGCGCCGAGCCCGGCCACAAGGGCGTCACCGCCTTCCTCGTCCCCACCGACACCCCCGGCCTGACCCGCCGGGAGATCCACGGCAAGCTCGGACTGCGGGGACAGGCCACCGCCGAGCTGATCTTCGAGGGCGTCCGCGTGCCGGACGACTGCCGGATCGGCCCCGAGGGCAAGGGATTCTCCGTCGCCATGTCCGCCCTCGCCAAGGGACGCATGTCGGTGGCGGCCGGATGCGTCGGCATAGCCCAGGCGGCGCTGGACGCGGCCGTGGGGTACGCGCGTGAGCGCGAGCAGTTCGGCAGGTCCATAGCGCACCACCAGCTCGTGCAGGAACTCGTCAGCGACATCGCCGTGGACGTCGACGCCGCCCGGCTGCTGACCTGGCGGGTGGCCGACCACATCGACCGGGGCCTGCCCTTCGCCACCGAGTCCTCCGTCGCCAAGCTCTACGCCTCCGAGGCCGCCGTGCGGGCCGCCAACAACGCCCTCCAGGTCTTCGGCGGCTACGGCTACATCGACGAGTACCCCGTCGGCAAGCTGCTGCGCGACGCCCGCGTGATGACGCTGTACGAGGGCACCAGCCAGATCCACAAGCTGCTCATCGGGCGGTCGCTCACCGGGGTCTCCGCCTTCTGAGCCCCTCGGGCCGGGCCCGGCGCGGCCGGGTCCTCCGCCCCGCTCCCTAAGCGGCTGCTCAGCAACCGATGTATCGTGTTCGCCCGGCCGACCGAGACTGAGCGGGGCGAGGTGCGGATGACGGTGGAGACGGGGTCGGGGGCCGTGGACGGCTCCCCGGACGGAACGGACGGCGCGACGGACGGCGCGAGGGGCGCCGACGCGCGGGAGCCCGAGGACGCCTGGGGCGAGGTGACTCCGGACGCGGCCCGGCGACTGCTGCTGGCGGCGGTCGAGGCGTTCGCCGAGCGGGGCTTCCACGCCACCACGACCCGGGACATCGCCTCGCGCGCCGGAATGAGCCCGGCCGCGCTCTACATCCACTACCGCACCAAGGAGGAGCTGCTCTACCAGATCAGCCGGGTCGGCCACGAGCGCTCGGTGCGCATCCTCACCGAGGCGAACGACAGCGCGACGAACCCCGCCGACCGGCTCGCCGCCGCCGTGCACGCCTTCGTCCGCTGGCACGCCGAGCGCCACACCACGGCCCGGGTGGTGCAGTACGAGCTGAACGCCCTCGCCGAGGAGCACTACACCGAGATCGTCGCCCTGCGGCGGCGCAGCGAGGAGATCCTGCGCGGCATCCTGGAGGACGGGGTGGCCGTCGGGGAGTTCACGGTCGCCGACATCCGGGGCACCGCCCTGGCGGTGCTCTCCCTCTGCATCGACGTCGCCCGCTGGTTCCGCTCCGGGGGGTCGCGCACCCCCGAGGAGATCGGCACGCTCTACGCCGACCTCGTGCTGCGGATGGTCGGCGCCCCGGCCGGAGGCTCCCGGGAGGGCGACCGGCCGGAGCGCTAGCGGTGTCGCGGGCGGTGCGGGGCCTCGGACGGACCTCAGACGTAGTAGCGGACGACGCTCTCGGCCACGCACACCGGCTTCTCGCCGCCCTCGCGCTCGACCGTCACCCGCATCGCGAGCTGCGCGCAGCCCTCTCCCACCTCGGCGACCTCCGTGATCACCCCGGTGGCGCGCACCCGCGAGCCGACCGGCACGGGGGAGGGGAAGCGGACCTTGTTCACGCCGTAGTTGATGCCCATCCGCACCCCCTCGACCCGCATCAGTTGCGGCACCAGCACCGGCAGCAGCGAGAGCGTCAGATAGCCGTGCGCGATGGTCGTGCCGAACGGCCCGGCCGCCGCCTTCTCGGGATCGACGTGGATCCACTGGTGGTCGCCCGTCGCGTCCGCGAAGAGGTCGATCCGCTTCTGGTCGATCTCCAGCCAGTCGCTGGTGCCCAACTCCTCGCCGACCGCCGCCCGAAGCTCGTCGACCGACGCGAAAACCCGCGGCTCCGCCATCGAAGCACTCCTCCCCAACCGTGGGACCGTGGTGCCGGCGCACCACCGAATCTGTCTAAGCGCTTGCTCAGCATGGTGGGGAGGGCGAAGGCTGTCAACGGGCGCCCCGCCGCCGGCGGGACGCGCCGGAACCGGTGGAGCCGCCGGAGCGCACGACGGCCCCCGCGCCGTCCCGGACGCGCGAACGGCGCGTGGAGCCCGTGCCACCTCGCCGACCGGCGGTCACCGGCCGGTCACCAGGTGACGGTCACCTTCTCCTCCGAGCGGGGCGTCGTCACCCTGACGGGATCGTGTGCCGGGTGCGCGGCGTGCCTGCCGCGGTTCTGCACGTCGTCGATCAGCCGGCGGAGCACCTCCGCCAGCCGGTCGCCGGGCGCGGCGTCCGGGTTCTCGACGGGCAGGAGCTGCCGACCGCCCCAGCAGCGCCGGTGCCAGTCGTCCGGCCCGGGGGGCTGCCGGATGCCGTCGTGCTTCTCCACCCGGCGCCGTCGCGCGAAGTCGCGCTCGTACGCCAGCCACACCGCCCGGGCCTCCTCCAACTCCTCCAGTGCCGCGACCAGCCGCTGGGGGTCGGGGTACCGGTCGTCGGGGGAGATGCCCGCCCGGGCGCACAGGTGGTGCCAAGTCGCACGGTGCCCGTAGGGGGCGAAGCGCTCCAGGCACTTGCGCAGTGCCTGACGACGCTGGGACGGATCTCTGCCAGGATCACGGACCTGCTCGGCCAGAGCGTTGAAACCGGCCAACGCGTACCACCTCCGACGGAAGGACCAGAGACGTCATCGTTGGGACGTACCGGGCCGCCTATGGGATCCGTGTGCCCGAGAATCTTCCGAAGCCACATACCGACTGGTTAGTCTGTGACGGGTCCGACCGACAGGGCGCCGAAGGCCGGCCGAGCAGCGCGGAACGCCATGGGGACGTCGCCGAACGTCGCCGAACGCTGCCGGATGTCGTCGGGTGTCGCCGGATGTTGCTGGATGTCGCCGAATGTCGAGGAGTGGGCGGATGGAGAGCGTGCGGGACACGGCGGTCGTGGTGACCGGAGCGGGCGGCGGGATCGGTGCCGCCCTGGCCCGGGCCTTCGCCGCACACGGTGCCCGGGTCGCCGTCAACGACCTCGACGCGGACCGGGCGCGGGCCGTCGCCGAGGAGATCGGCGGCGTGGCCGTGCCCGGCGACGCCTCGCGGATCGTCCCCGCCGCCCGCGAGGCCCTCGGCGGCGCCGTCGACACCTTCTGCGCCAACGCCGGCGTCGCCCCCTCCGGCGGCCCCGAGGCCGAGGACGCCGTCTGGGACGCCGCCTGGGACGTCAACGTGATGGCCCACGTCCGGGCGGCGCGCGAACTGCTGCCCGAGTGGCTGGAGCGCGGACGCGGCCGGTTCGTCGCCACCGTCTCGGCCGCCGGGATGCTCACCATGGTCGGCTCCGCCCCCTACAGCGTCTCCAAGCACGCCGCCCTCGCCTTCGCCGAGTGGCTGTCGGTCACCTACCGCCACCGCGGCATCGACGTCCACGCCGTCTGCCCGCAGGGCGTGCGGACCGACATGCTCGCCTCCGCCTCCACCGCCGGCGAACTGGTGCTGAAGGACACGGCCATCGAGCCGGAGGACGTCGCCCGGGCCGTGCTGGAGGCGATCGCCGAGGGACGCTTCCTGGTCCTGCCGCATCCGGAGGTCGGCCGCTACGCGGTCGCCCGTGCCTCGGACACCGACAAGTGGCTGGGCGCGATGAATCATGTGCAGCGCAAGCTGGAGACAATCCAGCGGCAGCGCCGAGAAGACGGCCGGCGCCGAGACGAGCACCAGCACCAGGAGGAAGCGCCATGACGAGCCCGGCGACCAAGCGGCAGGGCAGCACCACCCAGCCGGTCCCGCAGCGACTGCTGGCCGCCGCGACCCGGCTGTTCGCCGACCGCGGCTACGACCGCACCTCCGTCCAGGAGATCGTCGAGGCGGCGGGCGTGACCAAGGGCGCCCTCTACCACTACTTCGGCTCCAAGGACGATCTGCTCCACGAGATCTACGGCCGCGTGCTCCGCCTCCAGCAGGAGCGCCTGGACGCCTTCGCGGAGGCCGACGCCCCCGTGGAGCAGCGGCTGCGCGCCGCCGCCGCCGACGTCGTCGTCACCACCATCGAGAACCTCGACGACGCGTCGATCTTCTTCCGCTCCATGCACCAGCTCAGCGAGGAGAAGCAGAAGCAGGTACGGGCCGAGCGGCGCCGCTACCACGAGAGGTTCCGCGCCCTGATCGAGGAGGGGCAGCGGGCGGGAGTGTTCAGCTCGGCCACCCCGGCCGATCTGGTGGTGGACTACCACTTCGGCTCCGTCCACCACCTCAGCACCTGGTACCGGCCCGACGGCCGCCTCAGCCCGCAGGAGGTCGCCGACCACCTGGCGGACCTGCTGCTGCGGGCGCTGCGGCCGTGAGCCCACCGGGCCCGGTGCGTCCGAACCACCCGAAGAATCCGACACGACCAGGACGGAGACCCCGGTGAGAGCATGGCGCGTCCACGGCAACGGCGAACCGCGCGAGGCGATGCGGCTGGAGGAGGTCCCGGACCCCGAGCCGGGCCCCGGCCGCCTCCTGCTGCGGGTACGGGCGGCGAACGTCAACTTCCCCGACGCGCTGCTGTGCCGCGGCCACTACCAGGTCCGCCCGCCGCTGCCCTTCACCCCCGGCGTGGAGCTGTGCGGCGAGGTGCTCGCGGCGGGGGAGGGCACGACCACCGAGACCGGCACCCGGGTCATCGCCCAGCCCGAACTGCCCGACGGCGCCTTCGCCGAACTGGTGGTGGTCGACGAGACCCGGTGCGCCCCCGCCCCCGAGGCGCTGGACGACGCCGAGGCCGCAGCCCTCCACATCGGCTACCAGACCGGCTGGTTCGGCCTCCACCGCCGCGCCCGCCTCCAGCCCGGCGAGACGCTGCTGGTGCACGCCGCCGCCGGAGGCGTGGGCAGCGCGGCCGTCCAGCTCGGCAAGGCGGCGGGCGCGACCGTCGTCGGCGTGGTCGGCGGCCCGGCGAAGGCCGCGACGGCACGGGAGTTGGGCTGCGACACGGTGATCGACCGGCACGCGGTCGACGGCGTCCGGGGCCTGGCCGAAGCGGTCAAGGAGGCCACCGGCGGACGCGGCGCGGACGTGGTCTACGACCCGGTCGGCGGCGACGCGTACACCGCCTCCACCAAGTGCGTCGCCTTCGAGGGCCGGATCGTGGTCGTCGGCTTCGCCGGCGGCACCATCCCCACCCCCGGCCTCAACCACGCCCTGGTGAAGAACTACTCGATCCTCGGCCTGCACTGGGGCCTGTACAACACCCACGACCCGGCGGCCGTACGCGCCTGCCACGAGGAGCTGACCAAGCTCGCCGCCCGGGGCGCGATCAAGCCGCTCGTGAGCGAGCGCGTCCCCCTGGAGGCGGCGGCGGACGCGGTCCAGCGCGTCGCCGACGGCACCACCACCGGCCGGGTCGTCGTCCGGCCCTGAGCCCCCTGCCGACGCCGTCCGTCCCCGGACCGTGCACGGTCCGGGGACGGACGGCGCTCGACGCGGGCGGACGCCTCCGCCGGCGGCGCCCCGATGCCGCGCCGGCCGGGCTGCCACGCCGTGACCACCGCCACCCCCTACGTCCGGTCACCGCCACACCCGTGACCGGTCCCTCGGAACGGTCCGGGCACCGCCCTGACAAGATCACGACGCTGTGCGGGGCCCGAAGCCGGTCGCCGTGGTCCGCCGGCGTGCGCGGAGCCGGGTGACAGCCGTAGGCCGTGGACCAGCGCGAGGCGAGGGGGTGCGAGCGTCGCGGAAGCGACTCGGCGGCGGTCACGGGCGGTGCAGGGAGCCGGCGCCGCGAGGTCCTTCGCGGAGACGACCACGGGCGGGG
>NZ_BAAASZ010000017.1:496771-568897 GCF_039533145.1 Streptomyces macrosporus | reverse complement strand
CGGGCGGTCAGGACCGCGCGAAGCGCTTCAGTTCGCGTCGTGCCAGGGAGCGCTGGTGGACCTCGTCCGGGCCGTCCGCGAGTTGCAGGGTGCGGGCCGACGCCCACAGCTCCGCCAGCGGGAAGTCCTGGCTCACCCCGCCCGCGCCGTGCAGTTGCACCGCGCGGTCCAGGATGTCCACGACCGTCCGCGGCACCGCGATCTTGATGGCCTGGATCTCGGTGTGCGCGCCGCGGTTGCCCACGGTGTCCATCAGCCACGCCGTCTTGAGCACCAGCAGCCGCAACTGCTCCACCGCCACCCGCGCGTCGGCGATCCACTGTTGGACGACGCCCTGCGCGGCCAGCGGCTTGCCGAAGGCGACACGGGAGTTGGCGCGGCGGCACATCAGCTCGATCGCCCGCTCGGCCATGCCGATCAGCCGCATGCAGTGGTGGATGCGGCCGGGGCCGAGGCGGGCCTGGGCGATGGCGAAGCCGCCGCCCTCCTCGCCGATCAGGTTCGAGACGGGGACGCGGACGTCGTGGAAGAACACCTCGGCGTGGCCGCCGTGCCAGTGGTCCTCGTACCCGTAGACCGTCATGGCGCGACGGACCTCCACGCCCGGGGTGTCGCGCGGCACCAGCACCATCGACTGCCGGCGGCGGACGTCCTCGGCGTCCGGGTCGGTCTTGCCCATCACGATGAAGACCGCGCAGTTCGGGTTCATCGCCCCGGAGATGTACCACTTGCGGCCGGTGACGACGTACTCGTCGCCCTCGCGCCTGATGCGGGTCTCGATGTTGGTGGCGTCCGAGGAGGCCACCTCCGGCTCGGTCATCGCGAAGGCCGAGCGGATCTCGCCGGCCAGCAACGGCCTCAGCCACCGCTCCCGCTGCTCGGGGCTGCCGAACTGCGCCAGCACCTCCATGTTGCCGGTGTCCGGCGCGGCGCAGTTGGTGGCGGTCGGGGCGAGCTGCGGGCTGCGGCCGGTGATCTCCGCCAGCGGCGCGTACTGGAGGTTGGTCAGCCCGGCGCCGTACTCGGCGTCGGGCAGGAAGAGGTTCCACAGGCCCCGCTCGCGGGCTGCGGCCTTCAGCTCCTCCACCACCGGCGGGGTGTCCCAGGGCGAGTCCAGCGCGGCCCGCTGCTCCTCGGCCACCGCCTCCGCCGGGTACACGTGCTCGTCCATGAAGGCCAGCAGCCGCTCGCGCAGCTCCTCGGTGCGGGCGTCGAATGCGAAGTCCATGGCTGCCTAGCCCTCCTGAAGGGTGGTGAGGCCGTTGTCGACGAAGACGGGGACGAGGGCGCCGATGCGGTCGAAGCCCGCGCCGACGGTCTGCCCGAGGGTGTAGCGGTAGTGGATGCCCTCCAGGATCACGGCGAGCTTGAAGTAGGCGAACGCCGTGTACCAGGCGATGTTCGACACGTCGCGGCCCGAGAGCGCGGCGTACCGCTCGACCAGCTCCCGCGCGTCGGGGTGGCCCGGGGCCTCGCGCGTGGTGGCGATGGGGGAGCCGGGGACGTGCCGCTGACTGCTGTACATCACCAGCAGGCCGAGGTCGGTGAGCGGGTCGCCGAGCGTGGACATCTCCCAGTCGAGGATGGCGGTGATCCGGTCGTCCGCGCCGACCAGCACGTTGTCCAGTCGGTAGTCGCCGTGGACGATCGTGGGGGAGGGGGAGACCGGCAGACGCCTTCCGAGCGCGGCGTGCAGCTCGTCGATGCCCGGCAGCTCGCGGCTGCGGGAGGCGTCCAACTGCTTGCCCCAGCGTCGCAGTTGGCGCTCCAGGAAGCCGGCGGGCCGCCCGAAGTCGTCCAGGCCCACGGAAGCGGGGTCGACCGAGTGGAGCTTCACGAGCGCGTCCGCCAGGCCGAGCACCAGCTCGCGGGTGCGCTCGGGGCCGAGCGGGGCGAGCTGTTCGGCGGTGCGGTACGGCGTGCCGGCCACGTGCTCCATCACGTAGAAGGGCGCCCCGAGGACGGAGTCGTCCTCGCACAGCAGCACCGCGCGGGGCACGGGGACCTCGGTGGGGCCCAGCGCGCTGATCACCCGGTGTTCGCGCGCCATGTCGTGGGCGGTGGCCAGGACGTGCCCCAGCGGCGGACGTCGGACGACCCAGCGGGAGGTCCCGTCGGTCACCCGGTAGGTCAGGTTCGACCGACCGCCCTCGATCAGCTCCGCGCTCAGCTCTCCCCGCACGAGTCCGGGACGCTCGCGGTCCAGGTACGCGCGCAGCCGCGCGGGATCGAGGCCCGGTGGATGGTGCTCGGTCATCGGAAGGCTCCTCGGCGGGAAGAGGTGATCGTACGTCCCGAGTAATGATGCCGACCAGTCGGTATGGAGTCCATAGAGGAGCCGGAAAACCGGGTGACCGCCCGGACGGCGCGGCGGCGGGCCGGGAGCCGCCGGCGGGCGGGACGTCAGCGGGGGACGGCGGCGCAGGCCAGCGCGACGGTCTCCTCGGGCGTCCCGTCGATGGGGACGACGGCGCCCCTCTCGTCCGGCTCCAGCGGCTCCAACGTCTCGATCTGGGACCTCAGCAGCGCGGGCGGCATGAAGTGGCCCTTGCGCGCGGCCATGCGCCCGGCGATCAGCTCCGGCGAACCGTCCAGGTGGACGAAGAACAGCTCCGGCGCGGCCCGGCGGAGACGGTCGCGGTAACGGCGCCTGAGAGCGGAGCAGGTGACCACGCCGCCGCCCTCGCCCCGGTCCTCCAGCCAGCCGGCGATCGCGTCCAGCCAGGGGCGGCGGTCCTCGTCGGTCAGCGGGACGCCCGAGGCCATCTTCGCCACGTTCTCGGGCGGGTGGAAGTCGTCGGCCTCCGCGTACGGCACGCCCAGCCGCTCGGCCAGGGCCGTGCCCACCGTCGTCTTGCCGGAGCCGGACACGCCCATCACCACGACCAGCGGCCTCACCACAGCCACACCACCACCCCACAGATCGGCACCGTCAGCGTACAGATGACCACCGTCAGCGCCGCGGAAACGCCCAGCGGGACCGGGCGGGGCACCGCCAGGGCGCGGACGCGGCGGTGGGCCACCGCCAGGAGCACCGGCCACGCGAGCACCGCCGGCGCCGCGTACGCCGGCGACGCCCCCGACCCGACGATCGCCCGGCGGACCGTCAGCACCACGACCACCGCGAAGGCCAGCGCGGTGCGCCGCCACGCCAGCCGGGTGCGCTCCGGCTGGGCGGCCGGGTCCCGCACGGCTTCCGTCCCGTCTCCCCGCGCCCGGCTCACCGGCCGAACTCGCCCAGCACCACACCGACCACCACCAGCAGCGCGGCCAGCGCCGTGCCCAGGGCCAGCAGCACGGGGAAGCGCGACAGGGGCAGGTCCTCGCCGCGCCGCATCGCCCGCTCGGCGCGCAGCCAGTGGTTCACCGCCCGCACCGCGCACAGCGCGCCGCCCGCCAGCAGCACCACGGCGATCGTCGTCCGCGCCCCCGGACGCATCCCGGTCAGGAACTGGTCCACCGCGAGCCCGCCGCCCACCAGCGCCAGGGCGGTGCGGATCCACGCCAGGAACGTCCGCTCGTTCGCCAGGGAGAACCGGTAGTCCGGGGTCCGGCCCTCGGCCCGCAGACGCTCCGGCGCCCACCACAGCCGCGCCGCCGTCCGGAACCTGTCGATCACGCTCCGAGCCTACGCAAGACCGCCGCCCCCGCGCTCCCGGTGCCACTCCCGCAGCCGCCGGTGGCACTCCAGGCCGTCGGGCACCACGTCCCACTCCGGCAGCCGCCGCTCCACCTCCTCCTCCGGCAGGAACGCCCACCAGGCGACCTCCTCCGGCTGCGGTCGCACCGGCAGCTCGCACCGCACCTCGTACACGGACAGGAACCAGGTGTGCTCCGGAGACTCGTAGAGGAACTTCAACCGGTGCTCCGGGCGCGGCAGCCCGCTCACCCCCAGCTCCTCCTCGGCCTCCCGCAGCGCCGCCTCGTCGTAGCTCTCGCCCGCGCCGACCACGCCGCCGACCACCACGTCGTACATCGAGGGGAAGATCAGCTTCTCCGGGGTGCGGCGGTGCACGAAGACGCGTCCCTCGGCGTCGTACACCCGGATCGAGACGCTCCGGTGCCGCAGCCGCCGCGCCGTGGCCACCCCGCGCGGGGCCTGTCCGACCACCCGGTCGTCCTCGTCCACGATGTCCAACAACTCGTCCGCGGACCTGCCCGCCGTCTCGTCGATCATCCGTCCATCCAAGCGGCACGCGAGGGGTGCCGTCCGCCCGGACCGGCGGTTACCCTCCGGTTCACCAGCGCGGACGAGCCGAGGGACGGGTGAGCGGCAGATGGCGTACGACGCCGACGTGATCGTGATCGGGGCGGGCCTGGCCGGACTCGCGGCCACCGCCGAACTGGCCGACGCCGGGCGCCGGGTGATCCTGCTGGACCAGGAGCCCGAGGCGTCGCTCGGCGGCCAGGCGCACTGGTCCTTCGGCGGTCTGTTCCTCGTCGACTCCCCCGAGCAGCGCCGCCTGCGCATCCGCGACAGCCGCGAACTGGCCTGGCAGGACTGGCTCGGCACGGCCGGCTTCGACCGCGAGGAGGACGCCTGGCCGCGCCGCTGGGCCGAGGCGTACGTCGACTTCGCCGCGGGCGAGAAGCGGGCCTGGCTGCGCGCCCAAGGGGTGCGGCTGTTCCCCGTCGTCGGCTGGGCCGAGCGCGGCGGCTACGGCGCGACCGGACACGGCAACTCGGTCCCGCGCTTCCACATCACCTGGGGCACCGGGCCGGGCCTGGTCGAACCCTTCGAGCGGCGCGTGCGGCAGGGAGCCGACAAGGGCCTGGTGGACCCGCGGTTCCGGCACCGCGTCACCTCCCTGGCCCGCAGCGCGGGCGCCGTGGACACCGTCGCCGGCGAGGTGCTGGCCCCCAGCGACGCCCCGCGCGGCACCGCGAGCGGCCGTGAGGTGGTCGGCACCTTCGAACTGCGCGCGCAGGCCGTGATCGTCGCCTCCGGCGGCATCGGCGGCAACCACGACCTGGTCCGCGCCAACTGGCCCGAGCGCCTGGGCACCCCGCCCCGGCGCATGCTCTCCGGCGTCCCCGCCCACGTCGACGGCGCGATGCTCGGCATCGCGGAGAAGGCCGGCGGCCGGATCGTCAACCGCGACCGGATGTGGCACTACACCGAGGGCATCGAGAACCGGGACCCGATCTGGGCCCGCCACGGCATCCGCATCCTGCCCGGCCCCTCCTCGCTCTGGCTGGACGCCACCGGGAAGCGGCTGCCGGTGCCGCTCTTCCCCGGCTTCGACACCCTCGGCACCCTCGAACACATCATGCGGACGGGGTACGAGTACACCTGGTTCGTCCTCACCCGGAAGATCATCGAGAAGGAGTTCGCGCTCTCGGGCTCCGAGCAGAACCCCGACCTCACCGGCCGCAGCGTCCGCCAGGTCCTCGGCCGCGCCCGCTCCGGGGCGCCCGCGCCGGTGCGGGCCTTCATGGACGAGGGCGCCGACTTCGTCGTGGAGCGCGACCTGTCCGCCCTGGTGCGCGGCATGAACGCGCTGACCGGCGACGACCTGATCGACGAGGACGCCCTGCGGCGCGAGATCACCGCCCGCGACCGGGAGATCGACAACCCCTTCACCAAGGACCTCCAGATCACCGCCGTCCGCGGCGCCCGCGCCTACCTCGGCGACCGGCTGATCCGGGTCGCCCCGCCGCACCGTCTGCTGGACCCGGAGGCGGGCCCGCTGATCGCCGTGCGCCTGAACATCCTCACCCGCAAGACCCTCGGCGGCCTGGAGACCGACCTGTCCGCGCGCGTGCTCACCGCGGACGGCACACCGCTGCCCGGCGTCTACGCGGCGGGAGAGGCCGCCGGCTTCGGCGGCGGGGGCATGCACGGCTACCGCTCCCTGGAGGGCACCTTCCTGGGCGGCTGCCTGTTCTCGGGCCGCACGGCCGGCCGCGCGGCGGCGCGGGCCGTCGGCTGACGCCTCCCGACGCCTGCCGACGCCGGGAGGCGCCGGCCCGGGCCGCCGCGCCCGGAACCGGACCCGGCGCCCGGACCGTCTGTGGCGGGGAAGCCGGCCGGAAACCGTCGGCCGGCGGCACACGAGGGGGGACGCGTGAGGACACGGACGAGCCGCGCCACGGCGGCGGGGGAGCGGTACGGGACCCTGCGGAGACGGGCCCTGGCGGTGGTGGCCCTGCTGCTGCTCGCCCAGTCGGTCTCGCTGCTCCGTCCCGCGTACGCCTGCGGCTGCGGCGGCATGGTGCCGGCCGACGGCACCACCATCGGCGTGCGGGACGAGACCTCCGTGGTGCGCTGGGACGGCCGCACCGAGGAGATCGTCATGCGGCTGACCGTGGACGGCGACGCCTCCGAGGCCGCCTGGATCATGCCGGTGCCCGACCGGGCCGACGTCGGACTCGGCGACCGCGAACTGTTCGGGGAGCTGACGGCCGTCACCGCGCCGGCCCGCGAGACCCGCCGGTACTTCTGGCCCCGCTCCGGCGACTGGCCGCTCGACGGCGAGGACGGCGTCACGGCCGGCGCGCCGGAGGGCGCGGCGCCCGAGGTGGACGTCGTCGGCCGCGAACGGCTGGGCCCCTTCGACGTCGCCCGGCTCGCCGCGACCGACTCCGGCGCCCTGGACGCCTGGCTGCGCGACAACGGCTTCCGCCTCCCCGACCGGCTCGCGGCCGAACTGGAGCCGTACGTGGAGCGGAAGTGGGAGTACGTCGCCGTCCGCCTCGCCCCCGAGGAGGACGGGGCCGGGGACGGTGCCCCGCGGCAGGCGCTCGGCGGCGCCCTCGACCCCCTGCGCATCACCTTCGCCGCCGACCGGCCGGTCTACCCCATGCGGCTGTCGCGCGCCGCGCGCACGCCCCAGTCGCTGCGGCTGTACGTCCTGGCCCCCCACCGCATGGAGCCCGCCGATCCCATCGGCGGGGAGAGGCCCGAGGTCCTCTTCGCCGGCCGGCTGACCGCGGCGGAGCTGTCGGAACACGACCGGCTGCGCGAACTGGTCGACGCCGAGGAGGTGTTCCTGACCGCCGTCGCCCAGGAGTTCCCCCGCCCGGAGCGCATCGACGGCGACCACGAACTGCGCCGCGCCGGGGCCGACACCCCGTACCGCACGGTGGTGTACGACGACGAACTGCTCAGGTGGGGCGGCGTCCCGGCGTGGCTCGTCACCGTGCTCGCCGGCGCCGCCGTCCTGCTCGCCGCGGTGACGACGGCGCTGCTGCTGCGCGGACGGGCCGTCCGCGGGCGGGAGTTCGAGGAGGACCCGGCCCGCACGGTCGCGCGGCGGTACGCCGAGGACTCCCCGCCGCGCCCCTAGCGGGCGCCGGCGAGCCGGAAGGGGTGGCCGTCCCCGGGCGGACGGCCGCCGACCGGAGACGCCGTCCACGACGGGGCGCCCACAGCGGGCGCCCCAACGGAACGTCCCCCGTGGGAGACCCACGGGGGACGTTCCGTCATCGGTGTCCGGAGGGGGACTTGAACCCCCACGCCCGATAAAGGGCACTAGCACCTCAAGCTAGCGCGTCTGCCATTCCGCCACCCGGACGAGGTGTGCGCCATCGGCCGCTGCCGTGGCGACGTGTAAACCATAGCACTGGAGAGGGGGCGGGCGATCACACCCGTTGCTGTGCGACGGGACCCGGAAGCGGGAGGATGGGACGATCCCGCTACAGGAGGAGGCAGTGTGAGCGAGCCGAGCGCGACCGCGGCGGACACCGTCAGGGGCGAGGACGAGGTCGTCGACCTGTGCCGCGATCTCATCCGGATCGACACCAGCAACTACGGAGACCACTCCGGGCCCGGCGAGCGGGCCGCGGCCGAGTACGTGGCCGAGAAACTCGCGGAGGTGGGGCTGGAGCCGAAGATCTACGAATCGCACCCGGGACGGGCCACGACCGTCGCCCGGATCGAGGGCGAGGACCCCTCGCGACCGGCCCTCCTCATCCACGGCCACACCGACGTCGTCCCGGCGAACGCGGACGACTGGACCCACCACCCGTTCTCCGGCGAGATCGCCGACGGCTGCGTGTGGGGCCGCGGGGCCGTCGACATGAAGGACATGGACGCGATGACGCTGGCGGTCGTCCGCGACCGGCTGCGCACCGGCCGCAAGCCGCCGCGCGACATCGTGCTGGCCTTCCTCGCCGACGAGGAGGCCGGCGGCACCCACGGGGCGCGGTTCCTGGTGGACCGGCACCCGGAGGTCTTCGAGGGCGTCACCGAGGCGATCGGCGAGGTCGGCGGCTTCTCCTTCACCGTCAACGAGAAGCTGCGGCTGTACCTGGTGGAGACCGCCCAGAAGGGCATCCACTGGATGCGGCTCACGGTGGAGGGCACCGCCGGGCACGGCTCGATGACCAACACCGACAACGCGATCACCGAGCTGTGCGAGGCCGTCGGACGCCTGGGCAGGCACCGGTTCCCGGTCCGGGTCACCAAGACGGTCCGCTCCTTCCTCGACGAGCTCTCCGACGCCCTCGGGGTCGAGCTGGACCCCGAGGACATGGACGCGACCCTCGCGAAGCTGGGCGGCATCGCCAAGATCATCGGGGCGACCCTGCGGAACACCGCGGCCCCGACGATGCTCGGCGCGGGCTACAAGGCCAACGTGATCCCCGGCCAGGCCACCGCCCACGTCGACGGGCGCTTCCTGCCCGGCTACGAGGAGGAGTTCCTGGCCGACCTCGACCGGATCCTGGGCCCGCGGGTGAAGCGCGAGGACGTGCACGCCGACAAGGCGGTGGAGACCACCTTCGACGGCGCCCTGGTGGACGCCATGCAGACCGCCCTGCGCGCCGAGGACCCGATCGCGCGCGCCGTGCCGTACATGCTCTCCGGGGGCACCGACGCCAAGTCCTTCGACGACCTGGGCATCCGCTGCTTCGGCTTCGCCCCGCTGAAGCTGCCGCCGGAGCTGGACTTCGCCGGGATGTTCCACGGCGTGGACGAGCGGGTCCCGGTGGAGGGGCTGCGGTTCGGCGTGCGGGTCCTGGACCGCTTCATCGACCACTGCTGAGGGCCCGCGCGGGGCGTCCCGGGGGATTCGCCACTGTGTACGCCCATCACTGGGACGGGTGAAAGCGTCTCCGGGCCGTAGCCCGGTTCCTCCGTTGTCGTTACAGGGAGTGCGGTCCGCGGCTGGGATCGCATTGCCAACAAGGAGGAAGAATGATCAAGAAGGTCGTCGCTGTCGCGGCTGCCACCGGCGGTCTCGTGCTCGCGGGTGCGGGCGCGGCCTCCGCCCACTCCGGCGCCCAGGGCGCCGCCTTCGGTTCCCCCGGTGTCGTCTCGGGCAACGTCATCCAGGTGCCCGTCCACGTTCCGGTGAACGTCTGCGGCAACACGATCAGCGTGATCGGGGTGCTGAACCCCGCCTTCGGCAACGTCTGCATCAACCAGTGACGTCGCGGCCGGACCGGTGAGTCCGGCGCACGGCGGCCCCGGAGTGCGCGCCATGCGCTCCGGGGCCGCCGTTTCGGCGGACGGAGAGGCCGAGCGCCCTCCGGTCGCGGCCCCACGCAGATCGCAAGCCACCCCCCATCAGCAGAGGGCAAGGAAGTACACATGCGACAGGTCACCAGGAAGGGCCTGATCACCATCGCCGCGGCCGGCGGATTGCTGGCCGTGTCGGGCGGCTACGCCCACGCGGACGCCGGCGCCCAGGGCGCGGCCGCCGCCTCCCCGGGCGTGCTGTCCGGCAACACCGCCCAGGCTCCCGTGCACGCGCCGGTGAACGCCTGCGGCAACACCGTGACGGGCGGAGGCGCTCTCAACCCCTCCTTCGGCAACAAGTGCGCCAACGACCACTCCCGCCACTACTCCCACCACCACGACGGCGGATACGGCGGTGGATACGACGGCGGGTACGGCGGTGGACACCAGTACCCCGACCACGACTGGCAGTCCGAGGGCCACGAGTCGTCCGACGAGCACCACGGGCACGACGGCGGATACGACAACGGGTACGACGGCGGGTACGACCGGGGTGCCACGGCCCAGGGCGCGGCCGCCGCCTCCCCGGGCGTGCTGTCCGGCAACACCGCCCAGGCTCCCGTGCACGCGCCGGTGAACGCCTGCGGCAACACCGTGACGGGCGGAGGGGCCCTCAACCCCTCCTTCGGCAACAAGTGCGCCAACGACGGCTCCGAGCACGGGCCGGGGAAGCCCGAGAAGCCGGGCAAGCCCGACGAGCCGGGGAAGCCCGACAAGCCCGGGAAGCCGGACGAGCCCGAGAAGCCCGGCAAGCCGGGGAAGCCCGAGAAGCCGGGGAAGCCCGACAAGCCCGGCAAGCCCGAGAAGCCGGGCGGCCCCGACAACCCGGAGTGCGGGCGTGACGGCGGCAAGGACGGCAGGGACGGCAAGGACGGCAGGGACGGTAAGGGAGACAAGGACGACAGGGACGGCAAGGACGACAGGGACGGTAAGGGCGACAGGGACGGTAAGGGAGACAAGGACGGCAAGGGGGACGAGGACGGCAAGGACGAGTGCGGGAAGCCCGGGAAGCCGGGTGACAAGGACGGCGAGAAGCACAAGCCCGACACCCGGGCCCCCGAGCAGGACCGGTCCGCTCCGCAGTTGATCGAAGGCTCGCTGGCGGACACCGGCGGCCCCGCCCTGAGCACGATCCTCCCGCTCGGCGCCGGTGCCCTGCTCGGCGGCACCCTGCTCTACCGGCGCGCCCGCGCCGCGCGGCGCTGATCGCCGGCCGGGTACACGGCGAAGCGCACGAAGAGCACACCACGAGGAGCGGTCCTCGTCCCCCACAGCGGGACGGGGGCCGCTCCTCGCGCGAACCGCGTCACCAGGTGGCGCGCAACTGGCGGATGATCCGCCGCCGCAGCCGCACCTGACGGCTTCCGTCGGAATTGAGCCTCAGTCGATCCAGTTCCCAGTGTCCGTACTCGGCGTGGTCGGTCAGCAGTCGTGTGGCGGCCTTGCGGGACACCCCGCGAGGGACGTACACATCGCGAAATTCGTATTCCGGCATCACATCTATTGTGCGGGCAAGGCCCCGGTACGGATAGCGTCTGCACTATGTCTGATGCTGCGCAGCCCAGCGCTGCCGAGGTACGAGCCGCCGCCGAAGCGCTGAAGACCGCGCTGGACCGTCACCTCGAAGCCGTCGAGCGACGGTCCGCCGGAGGTGGTACGGCCGCCGAGGCCGCCCGGGCGGATGCCGCCGTCCATGCCGCGTTCGACGAGCTCGCCGCGGCGGGGGAGGCCTACGACGAGCTGTTGTACGACGTCTACGACGAGGTCACCCCCTTCGAGGTTCCCGGCGGGGAGAGCATGCCCCCCTACACCGGACCCGAGGAGCCCAGCGCGCTCAGCGTCTTCATCCGCCGCGACTACACCGTCGTCGAGCCGCAGCGGCTGATGGCCCAGGCGCAGCGCGTCACCGAGCTGGACCCGGACTCGGTGGACGGCGACACGGAGGCGCTGGAGGGCCCCTTCGCCGGGAGCGGCGCGCACGCCGCGCTCGGGGTGCTGTTCGGCGAGTACGAGCCCGACGAGATCGCCACCCGGCACAAGGAGTTCGGTCTGGAGGAGGGCGATTCCACCCTGTGGGTGATCGCGGGCGACGAGCCCCCCGAGCCCGGGGAGTGGTTGGGCGCCCCCTTCGAGTCGGCCGAGCCGGAGCGGATCGTCTGCCGCTTCGACGTCAGCGCCGTCTTCGACGAGGAGGGCGGCTTCTACGGGCAGGCCGACGACCGTCTGGAGGACGGACTCGAGGAGGAGGAACCCGACGTCGAGGAGGACGAACTCGACGAGGACGACGAGGACGAACTCGACGACGGGGACGACGAGGACGACGGGGACGACGACGGCGGTCCGGGCCGCGGCCCCGGAAGGGCCACGGCCGGCTAGTCCGTCCGGTCCGTCACGCCGGGTCCTCCGGCGCCGTCGCCGCCTGCGTGCGCAGCAGCGTGCGCAGGCGGGTCGTGCGCCGGCCGGCCGGCACCTCCGCCACCGCCCTCGGCAGCGCCTGGTCCACGCCGTGCACCACGGACAGGTGCCGCTCGCCGCGGCCGAACGCGGTGTACACCCACGCCCGGTCGAGGGCCGGGACCGCGTCGCCCGGCAGCACCACCACGACCGCCGGCCAGCGCGTCCCGACGGCCTGGTGGGCGGTGAGCGCCCAGCCGTGCCGCACGGTGTCGGCCACCCGCTCGCGCGGGACGGTGACCCTGCGCCCGGCACAGTCCAGGTGGAGCCCCTCGGCGTCCGCGGAGACGACCGTGCCGAGCGTGGTGCGGCCCGGGGCGGGGGAGTGGACCACTCGGTCACCCGGGTCGAAGCCGCCGAACCGGCCGGGACCGGGGTTCAGCCGCTCCTTGAGCGCGGCGTTGAGCACCCGGGTGCCCGCGGCGCCGCCGTGGCCGGGCGTGATCACCTGAGTCCGCTCGGCGGGCACTCCGATCGCCCTCGGCACCGAGTCGGCGACCAGTTGCACGGTGCGGTGCACCGCCTCCCCGGCGTCGCGCACGGGGACGATCACCACCTCCCTGCCGGGGGCCTCCACCGCGTTCAGCTCGCCGACCCCGATGCCCGAGACCAGCTCGCCGATCGGACCCGGGTCCGGGGTGCGCGAGATCACCTGCGGGCAGACGCGCGCCGCGAGGAGATCGGCCGCCACCTGGCCGGGGCCCGCCGCGCCGAGCAGGTTCGGATCCCCGCTGAGCACCAGCCGCGCACCGTCCGGCACGGCCTCCACCAGCGCCGCCGCCCGCTCGACGTCGAGCTGGGGGGCGTCCAGCACGGCGAGCAGGTCCAGCGCGTAGGCGCCCTCCTCGTCCCGCCCGGGCCCCTCCCGCCCGGCCAGCAGCCCGTCCACGGTCACGGCCGCCGGGCCCCCGCCGTCGGCACCGTCGGCACCGTTGTCGGAGCCGAGCAGCTCCGCCAGCCGCCGCCTGCCGTCCTCGCCGTGGGCCGCGGCGTACGCCCGCAGCCCCAGGGACCGGGCCGCCGCGACCAGCGCCGCGGGCTCGGCGCGGGCGGCCTCGCCGCCGGTGTGCACCACCAGGCCGGCGCGCGCGACCGCCCGGATCAGCTCGGCCGCCGACGGGGTGGGCGCCCCGGCCGCGGCCGCCTCCCAGCGCTCGGCCTCCTCCCCGTCGGGCGGGGTGAAGGTGCCGCCCAGCCGGGCCAGGCCCTCGGCCAGGCTCTCCTCGGCCAGGGCGTGGCGTTCCAGGCCCAGCAGCAGCCGCGCGGGCGGCTCGTCCCCGTCCTCGCCTCCGGCGCCCTCGCCGCCGGACTCCTCCCGGTCCTCGAAGGCCAGCACCGCACCGGAGTCGACCGCCTCGCGCACCGCCTCCTCCGGATCCGGCACGGCGTACCGGGCCAGCTCCCCGGCGAGGGTCGCGGGCGGCAGGACCGTGTGCCCGGCCAGCGCGGCCCGCTCCAGCAGCCACACCACCAGGGCCCGGACGCGCCGCTCGTCGCCGGGACCGCACCCGGCGCCCAGCAGCGCGCGGGCGAAGCCGTCCGCCTGCTCCGGCCGCACGCCGGGGACCGCCAGCAGGAGCCACGGGTCCGCGCGGAGCACCTCCTCGGCGCCCCCGCCCAGGCTCTCCACGACCCGCGCGGCCAGCGCCTCGGGCGCCCCGCCCTCGGCGAGCAGCGCGGTGACGCCCGCGGGCACCGCCACGGGACCGCCCGCGGCCGGACGCGCGCCGGGAGCGGGCACGGGCCGCGGGGCGGGGGCCGGACGCCGGGGCGCGGGCTCGGGCGCGGCGAAGAACTCGGCGGCGGAGCGCTCGCCGCTCTCCACGGCGCGGACGGCGGCCATCAGCTCGGCGGCCTTGCCCTGCGCGGCCTTGCCTCGCGCGGTGTTCCGAGCGGCGTCCCCGGCCGTTCCGTCCCTGGCGTCGTCTGTGCTGTCGGCACCGGACGCGGTCACAGTGTGCTCCAGTCGTGATCGGGATAGCGGTGCACCGGGGCCGACACGTCGTCCAGCGCCCGGCAGATCTCGTCGGGAAGACTAAGGCTCTCCACTGACAGGATCTCGCCGAGCTGCCGCGCCGTGCGCGCGCCGACGATCGGCGCGGCCACCCCGGGTCGGTCCCGCACCCAGGCCAGCGCCACCTGGAGCGGGGTGACGGCCAGCCCGTCGGCCGCTATGGCGACCGCGTCCACGATCCGCGCCGCCGTGTCGTCGAGGTACGGCGCGACGAAGGGCGCCAGGTGCTCCGAGGCCCCGCGCGAGTCCGGCGGCGTGCCGTCGCGGTACTTGCCGGTGAGCACGCCCCGGCCCAGCGGCGAGGACGGCAGCAGCCCGATCCCCAGGTCCAGCGCGGCGGGCAGCACCTCCCGCTCCACCCCCCGCTGGAGCAGCGAGTACTCCATCTGCGTACCGGCCAGCCGGGTGCGCTCCCCGGGCGCGGCGAGCTGCCAGGCGGCGGCCTTGGCGAGCTGCCAGCCGCAGAAGCCCACCACCCCGGCGTAGCGGGCCCGGCCGCTGCTCACCGCGGTGTCGACGGCCTGGAGGGTCTCCTCCAGCGGCGTGACGGGGTCGTAGGCGTGGATCTGCCACAGGTCCACGTGGTCGGTGCCCAGCCGCTCCAGCGAGGCGTCGAGGGCGGCCAGCAGGTGGCCGCGGGAGCAGTCGAAGCGGCGGTCCGGGTCGGGCACGCCGCCCGCCTTGGTGGCGATCACCAGGTCCCGGCGCGGCACCAGGTCCGCCATCAGCCGGCCCAGGAGGTACTCGGCGCCCCCGTCGGCGTACACGTCGGCGGTGTCCACCAGGGTGCCGCCCGCCTCCCAGAAGGTCTTCAGCAGGTCGGCTGCCTCCCTCTCCCCGGTGTCCCGCGCCCAGGTGAGGGTGCCGAGCCCGATCCGGGATACGCGGAGGCCGGTGCGGCCCACGTGCCTGTGCTCCATGGGCGTTGAGCGTACTTGCGGCCGCGCGCTAGAGTCCCGGGGACAGGTACGTTACTGATCGGTAAGGGGAGCGCGGATGCGGCTCGGGATCAACCTCGGCTACTGGGGAGCCGGGATGGACGCGGACAATCTCGCGGTCGCCAAGGAGGCCGACCGCCTCGGCTACTCCGTCTGCTGGGCCGCGGAGGCCTACGGCTCGGACGCCGCCACCGTGCTGGCCTGGGTCGCCGCCCAGACCGAACGGATCGACGTGGGGTCGGCCATCTTCCAGATCCCCGCCCGCACCCCCGCCATGACGGCCATGACCGCCGCCACCCTCGACACGCTCTCCGGCGGCCGCTTCCGGCTCGGCCTCGGCGTCTCCGGGCCGCAGGTCTCCGAGGGCTGGTACGGTGTGAGGTTCGACAAGCCGCTCGCCCGCACCCGCGAGTACGTGGAGATCATCCGCAAGGCGATGTCCCGCGAGCGCCTGACCCACGCCGGCGAGCACTGGACGCTGCCGCTGCCGGACGGCCCGGGCAAGCCGCTGAAGCTGACCGTGCACCCGGTCCGCGAGCACATCCCGCTGTACATCGCCGCCATCGGGCCGAAGAACCTGGAGCAGACCGGCGAGATCGCCGACGGCGCCCTGCTGATCTTCTTCTCGCCCGAACACGCCGAGGAGACCACGCTCGGCGCGCTGCGCGCCGGACGCGAGAAGGCGGGCAAGACCATGGAGGGCTTCGACGTGGTGCCCACCGTGCCCCTGGCCGTCGGCGACGACATCGACGCCCTGGCCGACACCTTCCGCCCGTACACCGCGCTGTACGTCGGCGGCATGGGCAGCCGCAAGCAGAACTTCTACAACAGGCTCGCCCAGCGGATGGGGTACGAGAAGGAGGCCGCCGAGATCCAGGACAAGTACCTGTCCGGCGACAAGGAGGGCGCCGCGGCGGCCGTGCCCCGGCAGCTCATCGACTCCACCACGCTGCTCGGACCGATCGACCGGATCGCCGACCGGATGCGGGCCTACGCCGAGGCCGGGGTGACCACCCTGTCGCTCACGCCCGCGGGCTTCACCCTGGAGGAGCGGATCGCCGCGCTGCGCGCCGGCGTGGAGGCGCTGGAGCGCTCCGGGGCCGCCTCCTGAGGACCCCGAGGCGGCGGCCTCCGCGCCGCGTGCCTCCGGGACGTGTTCACGGCCGTGGTGGGGGCTCGGGGTCTTCCCCGCCACGGCCGTCACCGAGCACAACGCCCCGGGCCGCCGCGGGTTACGGGCGCGGCGGCGGGCCCCTCCGTTCCGCCCGGACGGCGGAACGGGCGTTGCCGTGGGCCGGGCGCCCGGCTTGACTCGACTTCTGCGGACACGTCCACGGAGGTACCGGTCATGCTCTGGGCGAAGGACCTGCTGCGTGAGGCCCTCGACAACGACGTCTCCTTCCGGTTGCTGTGCTCCCTGGCCGCCGGCACCGAGGCCCGCAACGGCCGGGAGAACGGCAGGATCGCCGCGTCCATACCGCGCTGCCGGCGCGACCTGGCGCCCGGCATGGCCCGCCACGGCGCCCAACAGGAACGGCACGCCCGCCTGCTGGGCGAACTGCCCGCCCGGCGCGGCCTGGACCCGGTCGCCGTGCCCCCCGAAGCGGACCACGCCCTGCTCCTGGAGCGGCGGGGGGTCTGCCCGGCGCACGGCAAGCTGGACCGCGGAGAGCCCCTGAACGAGCGGGACGTCGTCGCCCACCTGGCCCACGCGTACGTCGCCGAGACCCGCGCCGCGGCGTGGCTCGCCCCGGTGGCCGAACGCCTCCCCGACGACCCGGAGGCCGTCCGTCTGGCGCGGGAGATCGCCCTGGCCAAGCGGGACCACCTCGCCTACTGCCGGGAGGGCCTGCTGTGCTTCGTCCGCGCCGGGCACGGCGCCGCCGTCCGGTGGCTGCTGCGGGAGAGCACGCTGGCGGAGATCCGCGTCCACCGCGACGTCGGCCTCGCCCTGTCGGCCCACCTGGGACACCTGCTGGGCTGGCGAATGGCCCGGTCGGTGGTGCTGGAGGCGCGCGCCCACGCGGTGTACGCCCGGGAGTGGCTCGTCGACCGGCACCGCACCACGGGCCTCGTCCCGTTCGAGCGCCCCGCCCCGCCCGTCCCGTCCGTCCGCCCCGCCGGCACCGGCGCGCCCGGCGCCCCCTCCGCCTCCGACTCCCCGCCCGGCCCCGCCGCTACAGCCAGCCCCGGCGCTTGAACAGCCGGTACAGGCCGGTGCTCACACCCGCCATCAGCAGCAGCACCGCCGGATAGCCCAACGGGTGGCCCAGCTCGGGCAGGTACGCGAAGTTCATGCCGTAGATCCCGGCGATCATGGTCGGGGCCGCGGCCATGGCCGCCCACGCCGAGATCCTGCGCATGTCGTCGTTCTGCCGGACGCCCACCTGCGCCAGATAGGCCGACAGGATGTCCGACAGCAGCCGGTCCAACCCCTCGACCTGGTCGTTCACCCGGATCAGATGGTCGTGGACGTCGCGGAAGAACGGGCGCGAGCGGTCCGGTACGAACGGCACCCCGGCCCCCGCCAGCCGCTCCATCGGCTCCACCAGCGGCCCGCAGGCCCGGCGGAACTCCAGCACCTGGCGCTTGAAAGCGTAGATGAGGGCCGCGACGGCGCTCCCGTCCGCGCCGCCCGGCGTGAAGACCCGCTCCTCCAGCCCGTCGAGGTCCGCCTGCAACTCCGCGGCCACCTCCATGTAGTGGTCGACCACCGCGTCGCTCACCGCGTACAGCACGGCGGCCGGACCGTGCTGGAGCACCTCGGGCTCCCGCTCCAGGCGCTCGCGCACCCGGCCCAGGGGGTTGATGTCGCCGTGCCGCACGGACACCACGAAGCCGTCGCCGAGGAACAGCATCAGCTCCCCGGTGTCCACCCTGTCCGCCGCGGCGTCGTAGTCCACCGGCTTGAGCACCAGGAACAGCGAGTCGTCGTAGACCTCCAGCTTCGGGCGCTGGTGGGCCGAGAGGGCGTCCTCCACCGCCAGCGGGTGCAGCCCGAACGCCTCGGCGACCGAGCCGAACTCCTTCTCGGAGGGCTCGTGGAGGCCGATCCACAGGAAGGTGTCACCGGCCGCGCGGGCCGTCCCGACCGCCTCGGCCAGGTCGGTGGGGCCCTCGGTGCGGCGCCCGTCGCGGTAGGTGGCGCAGTCCACTATCACCCCCGTATGGTGCCCCGGCCCCGACGGGACATGTGGAGGGGACATGCGGGTGAAGACCGCCGTGCGCTCCTCGCCTACGCTGGCTGCCATGCCCACGCTGCTCCTCGTCCGGCACGGCCGGTCCACCGCCAACACCTCCGGGCTGCTCGCCGGGCGCACCCCCGACGTCCGCCTGGACGAGCACGGCGCCGCCCAGGCCGCCGCGCTCCCCGCCCGCCTGGCCCCGCTTCCGCTGGCGGCCGCCGTCCACAGCCCGCTGGAGCGCTGCCGCCAGACCCTGGCCCCGCTGGCCCGGGCACGGCCGGAGCTGCCGTTGCACGTCGAGGAGCGGATCAACGAGTGCGACTACGGCGAGTGGACCGGCCGCAAGCTCGCCGAGCTCAACGACGAACCGCTGATGGCCGGCGTCCAGCAGCACCCCTCCGCCGTCTCCTTCCCCGGCGGCGAGACGATGCGCGGCATGCAGGCCAGAGCGGTGGAGGCCGTGCGCGACTGGAACGAGCGGATCGAGAGGGAGCACGGGGCCGACGCCACGTACCTGATGTGCTCCCACGGCGACATCATCAAGGCCCTGGTCGCCGACGCCCTCGGCATGCACCTCGACCTCTTCCAGCGCGTCCACGTCGAGCCCTGCTCGATCACCGCCATCCGCTACACCCCGCTGCGGCCCTTCCTGCTGCGCTTGGGCGACACCGGGGACCTCGCCTCCCTCGCCCCGCGCGAGGAGGACGCGGGAGGCGGCGTGCCGCGGGCCGGCGGCGACGGGACCGCCGCCGTGGGGGGCGGGGCCTAGGCCCGGACGGCGCGCGGTGGTCGGCACGGTGATCGCCGGGCGCAGTAGGGTGCCAGTGACCCAGCAGTCGACCCAACGGAGCAGGACGTGTCCCGTCAGGTGTTCCTCTACGACCCCCCGGAACGTTTCGTGGCCGGTACGGTCGGGCTGCCTGGCCGCCGCACCTTCTACCTCCAGGCGTCCGCGGCCGGCCGCATCACCAGCGTCGCCCTGGAGAAAGCGCAGGTCGAGGCCCTGGCCGAGCGCATCGACGAGCTCCTGGACGAGGTCGTGAGGCGCACCGGCGGCAGCGCCCCCGTCCCGGCCGTCGCCCCCGCCGAGGCGGCCGACACCGCCCCTCTGGAGACCCCCGTCGAGGAGGAGTTCCGGGTCGGCACCATGGCGCTCGCCTGGGACGGCGAGGAGGAGTGCGTGGTCGTGGAGGCCCAGGCCCTGGTCGAGTTGGACGTGGAGTCCGAGGAGGAGCTCGTCGAGGCCGAGGAACGGCTGCTGCGGGACGACGAGAACGGCCCGCCGGTGCTGCGCGTGCGGATCAGCGGCGCCATGGCCCGGGCCTTCGCCAAGCGCGCCATGGAGGTCGTCCGGGCGGGCCGCCCGCCGTGCCCGCTGTGCAGCCTGCCGCTCGATCCGGAAGGACACGTGTGCCCGCGCCAGAACGGGTACCGTCGCCGGCCGTGACACGGAACGAGACGGTCGACCTGCTGGCCCGCGGCGAGCTGACGGTGCGCGGACGCCTCCGGGACGCCTCCAACGCGGTGCTGTACTGCACGGTCTCCCACGCCGGGCGCGAGGTCCCCTGCGTCTACAAGCCGGTGCGCGGCGAGCGTCCGCTGTGGGACTTCCCCGACGGCACCCTGGCGCAGCGCGAGGTGGCGGCGTACGAGGTGTCCGAGGCGCTCGGCTGGCACCTGGTGCCGCCGACCGTGCTGCGCGACGGCCCCTACGGCGAGGGCATGTGCCAACTGTGGATCGGCCCCTCGCCGGACGGCGGGGAGCGGTCCGGCGACGGAGCCGAGCCCGACGAGCCCGACGGAGACGAGGCCGACGAGCCCGACGAGGCCGGGGAGGCGGGCGGCCTCCTCGCGCTCGTGGAGGGCGAGGAGCCGGAGGACGGCTGGAGGCCCATCGGCCTGGTCGACGTGGGCGAAGGGCGCACCGCACTGCTGGTGCACGCCGACGACGCGCGGCTGCGCCGTCTCGCCGTCCTCGACGCGGTGATCAACAACGCCGACCGCAAGGGCGGCCACCTGCTGACCACCGCGGACGGGCACCTGTACGGCATCGACCACGGAGTGACCTTCCACACCGACGACAAGCTGCGCACGCTGCTGTGGGGCTGGGCGGGCGAGCCGCTGCCCACCGAGACGCTGGGGCCGCTGCGCGCCCTGGCCGCCGCCCTGGCCGACGGCGCCCCGCTCGCCGCCCGACTGGCCGACCTGATCACCCCGGCCGAGTTGGACGCCCTGCGCAAACGGGTCGACGACCTGCTCGCCTCCGGCCGCCACCCGCTGCCCGGAGGGGACTGGCCCGCCATCCCCTGGCCGCCCGTCTGAGGCCCCTCCGGCCGCCCGCCCGGCGCCCGCCGCTCCGGCGCCGCCGGCGGTCCGGGGCCGGCCGCGCGCCCCGATCGCCGCGCGTATCCCACTCGTGGGCACCACCAATCGCCGGTTACGCTCATGACCATGCATGCCTGGCCCGCTTCCGAGGTGCCCGCCCTGCCAGGTCAGGGCCGCGACCTCAGCCTCCACGACACCGCGACCGGGGGACGAGTGACCCTCGCCCCCGGCCCCGTCGCCCGCCTGTACGTCTGCGGCATCACGCCGTACGACGCGACCCACATCGGGCACGCGGCGACCTACAACGCGTTCGACCTCGTGCAGCGCGTGTGGCTCGACACCAAGCGGCAGGTCCACTACGTGCAGAACGTCACCGACGTCGACGACCCGCTGCTGGAGCGGGCCGCCGCCACCGGCGACGACTGGACCGCACTGGCCGAGCGCGAGACGGCCCTCTTCCGCGAGGACATGACAGCCCTGCGCATGCTCCCCCCGAAGCACTACGTCGGCGCCGTCGAGTCCATACCCATGATCGTCCCGCTCATCGAGCGGCTGCGCGACGCCGGCGCCACCTACGAGATCGACGGCGACGTCTACTTCTCCGTCTCCTCCGACCCCCACTTCGGCGAGGTCTCCCGCCTGGACACCGAGACGATGCGGCACCTGTCGGCGGAGCGCGGCGGCGACCCCGACCGTCCCGGCAAGAAGAACCCGCTCGACCCGATGCTGTGGATGGCCGCCCGCGACGGCGAGCCCTCCTGGGACGGCGGCTCGCTCGGCCGCGGCCGGCCCGGCTGGCACATCGAGTGCGTCGCCATCGCCCTCGAACACCTCGGCATGGGCTTCGACGTCCAGGGCGGCGGCTCCGACCTGGCCTTCCCCCACCACGAGATGGGCGCCTCGCACGCCCAGGTCCTCACCGGGCGGCACCCCTTCGCCAAGGCGTACGTCCACGCCGGGATGGTCGCGCTCGACGGCGAGAAGATGTCGAAGTCCAGAGGGAACCTGGTCTTCGTCAGCCGGCTGCGCCGCGACGGGGTCGACCCGGCCGCCATCCGCCTGGCGCTGCTGGCCCACCACTACCGCTCGGACTGGGAGTGGACGGACGCCGTCCTCGACGAGGCGGTCGCCCGCCTCGGCCGTTGGCGCGCCGCCGTCTCCCGCCCCGACGGCCCGCCGGCCGACGCGTTGGTGGAGGAGATCCGCGAGGCCCTCGCCGACGACCTCGACGCCCCCGCCGCACTGGCCGCCGTCGACCGCTGGGCCGACCGCCAGAGCGAGGCCGGCGGCTCGGACACCGGCGCCCCCGGTCTGGTCACGCGGGCCGTGGACGCCCTGCTCGGCGTCGCGCTCTGACGCTTTCCCGACGCCTCCGGACGCGCCCCGCGCCCCACGCGAACACGCCCCGGTCGGCCCGTGCACGGGCCGACCGGGGCGTGTCCCTTCCGGTCCTGCGGTCTTCCGGTCGTCAGTCGTCCCCGTCCCGGCTCCCGTCGTCGGAGTCCTCCGGGCCCTCGCCGCCGGAGTCCTTCGAACGGCCCTCCGCGTCGTCCCCGGAGCCCTCCTCCGGGCCCTCCTCGGAGGACTTCGGGCGTCCCCGGCCGCCGAGGTCGCCGGAGGTGTCGCGCAGGTACGAGCCGCTCTCGGAGGCCGTACCGCCGGCGGCGGTGTGGCCGTCGCGCCGCCGCAGGTAGCGCTCGAACTCCTTGGCGATCGCCTCGCCCGACGCCTCCGGCAGGTCCGCGGTGTCCCGCGCCTCCTCCAGCGACTGCACGTACTCGGCCACCTCGCTGTCCTCGGCGGCGAGCTGGTCCACCCCGAGCTGCCAGGCCCGGGCGTCCTCCGGCAGCTCGCCCAGCGGAATCCGCACGTCCAGCAGGTCCTCCAGCCGGTTGAGCAGGGCGAGGGTCGCCTTCGGGTTGGGCGGCTGCGAGACGTAGTGCGGCACCGCGGCCCACAGGCTCACGGCCGGCACGCCCGCGTGCGTGCACGCCTCCTGCAGGACGCCGACGATCCCCGTGGGCCCCTCGTAGCGCGACTCCTCCAGGTCCAGCGTGCGGGCCAGGTCGGGGTCGGAGGTCGTTCCGGTGACCGGGACCGGCCGGGTGTGCGGGGTGTCGCCGAGCAGGGCACCGAGCACGACGACCATCTCCACGCCGAGCTCGTGGGCGAAGCCCAGGATCTCGTTGCAGAAGGACCGCCAGCGCATGCTCGGCTCGATGCCGCGCACCAGCACCAGATCGCGGGCCCGACCGCGGCCGTCGGCCTCGCCGAGCCGCACCACCGACAAACGGGTCGTGGGCCAGGTGATCCTGCGCGCGCCGCCCTCCAGCCACACCTGGGGGCGGTTGACCTGGAAGTCGTAGTAGTCCTCGGCGTCCAGCGCCGCGAACACCTCTCCCTTCCACTCCCGCTCCAGATGGGCGACCGCGGCGGAGGCGGCGTCACCGGCGTCGTTCCAGCCTTCGAACGCGGCCACCATGACCGGGTCGACCAGCTCGGGAACCCCCTCGAGCTCGATCACCCAGTGCCTCCTTCCGGCCGGTGCGGAGTGCTTCGCTCCACACCGGCTGACGTCTCATTACCGTGCGGCCCCAGCCTACGGCGTGACCGTGCCCGCTCCGCAGCCCCCGCACGCCTTTCGGACCGGGGTTTCGGACCGGGGTTCCGGGCCGGCGGTGCGCGGGGCGTCCGCCCACCGCCGCGGGTGTCCGGGGGCGGTGCGCGGGGCAGTGCTGATCACCGGGACGCCCGCGCACGGCGGGCGGGACACGGAAGGGACCACGACCGCCATGACGAGACCGGACGGAACACGCGCCCTGGGACGTGGCGGGGTGCGGGTGCCGCCCCTCGGCCTCGGCTGCGCCCCCATCGGCAACTTCGGCCGGCCCGTCGACGAGGAGCGGGCCCGCGCGGTGGTCGAGGCCGCCCTGGAGGAGGGCTGGACCCACCTGGACACCGCGCCGCACTACGGCGTCGGCCTCTCCGAGGAGCGCCTCGGCCGCGCGCTGGCCGGGCGCGACCGCGCCTCCTACACGCTCTCCACCAAGGTCGGGCGGCGGCTGCGCCCGCTCGCCCCGGGCGAGGAGCCGCCCGACGGCGAGGGCTTCGTCGACGCCCCGCCGCGCGTGCGCGTGTGGGACCTGACCCGGGACGGCATACGGGCGACCGTGGAGGCGTCCCTGGAGCGGCTGGGCACCGACCGGGTGGAGATCCTGCTGCTGCACGACGTGGAGCACCACGTCCGCGAGGTGTACGAGACCGGCTTCCCGGCACTGGCCGAGCTGCGCGCTGAGGGGCTGGTGGAGGCGATCGGCTTCGGCATGAACCACAGCGACCACCTCGCCCGGTTCGTCGCCGATCTCGACGTCGACGTGGTGCTGTGCGCGGGCCGCTGGACCCTGCTGGACCACCGGGCGGCCGGCGACCTGCTGCCGGTGTGCTCCCGGCGCGGCACCTCCGTGATCGTCGGCGGGGTCTACAACTCGGGCCTGCTCGCCGACCCCCGCCCCGGCGCCACCTTCGACTACCGCGAGGCGCCGCCGGAGACGCTGGAGCGGGCGCGGCGGCTCCGGGAGGTGTGCGCGGAGTTCGGGGTGCCGCTGCGGGCGGCGGCCCTGCGCTTCCCGTTCGGGCACCCGGCGGTGGCCTCGGTGGTCGTCGGCTGCGCCGACGCGGAGGAGGTGCGGGACAACGCGCGGATGTTCGCGCGCGAGGTGCCGGACGAGCTGTGGCACGCCCTGGTCGACCGCGGACTGCTCCCGGAGGACGTCCCGCTGCCGACCGCGGGATGACCGGCGGGGGTTCGGCGGGTCACGCCGTGGAGGTGGTGGACGGGGTCGTGGATCAGGTACCGGCGAAGGTCTCCACGGTGAAGCGGGAGCCGTCGCTCCGGTCGCCGGTGCGCCGCCACTGCTCGCCCGTCACCGTCGCGAACCGGGCGGCCAGGGACTCGCCCGCCTCCTCCGGCTCGCGGGCCACCCGGTGCGGATCCTGCTCGCCGTAGCGCTCGGCGAGGGCGGTGGCGTCCTGGTCCCGGGCGGGGAAGGACGGGCCCTCCTCGGAGAGCATCGGCCGCAGCCGCCCGTCGAAGACCCGGAGCACGTCCCTCGCGTGACAGGCGTACTCCGGCGGCGACCAGACGTCCGGCGCCGGGCGCTCGCGCACGTCGGCGCGCTCCGGCACCGGCCGCCGGGCCGCGGCGTTCTCGCGCAGCAGTGCGGCCACGTCCTCGCCCCGGACGGACCGGGTGTCGAGGCCGCACTCGGGGCAGGGGCGCTCCGGCACCCGGGTCCGGTTCCCGGTGTCGGGTGTGACCATGCCCGCCGGCATTCCGCAACCGGCGGCCCGGCACCAGCGAGCGTCCCTTCACCGGAAGGTTCAGCGGTGCTTACGGGTGCGGGCCCGTACGGGCGGGGAGGCGACGCCGTACGGGCCCGCGGCACGCGGGGAGGGCGGGCGTCAGTCCGGACGCGCCGCCAGCAGCTCCTCGACCCTCGCGCGGACCTCCTCGGTGTCCAGGCCGCGGACGGTGAGCGTGGTGCGGCGGCGCAGCACGTCGTCCGCCGTCACGGCCCACTCGTGGTCCCGGGCGTAGACCACCTGGGCCCAGATCTCCGGGGCGTCCGGGTGGACGCGCTCGCCCAGCGCCGGGTCCTCGTGCACCAGACGGGCGATGTCGAAGGCCAGCGCCCCGTAGTGGGTCGCCAGGTGCCGGGCGGTCGGCGGGTCGAGCGGGACGCCCGGCTCGCGGTCCACCAGCAGCCGGTGGGCGACCGCGTCGGGGTTGGCCACCCCCGGCAGCGGCACCCGGCGCACCAGCTCGGAGACCGGCACGGCGTCCTCGGTGATCCCCGCCGCCGAGACCCCCGGCAGCTTCGCCAGCTTCCGCAGCACCGTGCGGCCGATGTGCCGGTAGGTGGTCCACTTGCCGCCCGCGACCGAGAGCATCCCGCCGCGCCCCTCGGAGACCACCGTCTCCCGCTTGGCCGACTCCACGCCGCCCGGACCGCCGGGCAGCACCCGCAGGCCCGCGAAGGCGTACGTCATCAGGTCGCGGGACAGGTGCTCGTCCCGCACGGAGAACGCGGCCTCGTCCAGGATCTGCCGGATGTCGGCGTCGGTGACGGCGACGTCGGCCGGGTCGCCCTCGTACGCCTCGTCCGTCGTGCCCAGCAGCAGGTGGTCCTCCCAGGGGAGGGCGAAGGTGATGCGGTACTTGTCGACGGGCGTGGCCAGGGCGGCCTTCCACTGCGTCCTGCGCCGCAGCACCAGGTGGGCGCCCTTGGAGAGCCGGACGCTGGGGGCCGCGCCGGCGTACTCCATCCGCCGCAGGCGGTCCACCCACGGGCCGGTGGCGTTGAGCACCAGGCGGGCGTCGATGCCGAACTCGGTGCCGTCCAGCCGGTCCCTCACCTCGGCGCCGGTGACCCGGCCGTGGGTGAAGCGCAGGCCCGTGACCTCGGCGTGGTTGAGGACCACGGCACCGCAGTGCACGGCGGCGCGGACGGTCATCACCGCGACCCGGGAGTCGTTCATCTGGTGGTCGCCGTAGACCGCGACCGCCTTGAGGTTCTCGGTGCGCAGCGCGGGGTTGTCGGCGGCGGCCTTCGCCGGGGAGATCAGCCGCCCGACCCCGTCGCCGAAGGCCGACAGGGCGGAGTAGGCGAAGACGCCCGCGCCGAGCTTGGCCGCGCCGTGCGGGCCGCCCTTGTAGACCGGCAGGTGGAAGGTGAGCGGGTTGACCAGGTGCGGGGCCACGTCCCGGGCCAGCACCCGCCGCTCGTGGTGGTTCTCCGCGACCAGCTTCACCGCCCCGGTCTGCAGGTAGCGCAGCCCGCCGTGGACGAGCTTGGAGGAGGCGGAGGAGGTGGCGCCGGCGAAGTCGCCGGCGTCCACCATCGCCACCCGCAGTCCCGACTGCGCCGCGTGCCAGGCGACCGAGGTGCCCAGGATGCCCCCGCCGACGACCAGCAGGTCGAAGACGGCGTTCCGCAGCACCTCCCTGGTCTCGTCGCGGCCCGGATTGGGTCCGGTGGCCGGGCGCGTCCCGAGGGTGGGGACGCCTCGCAGGGTGTTCATGTGGGTCACTTCTCCTCTTCGATCCAGCCCATGGTCCGCTCCACGGCCTTGAGCCAGTTCTTGTACTCGCGTTCGCGGACGTCCGCCGCCATCCGGGGCGTCCACTCCGCCGCCCGCCGCCAGTTGGCGCGCAGCGCGTCGGTGTCGGGCCAGAAGCCGACGGCCAGACCGGCGGCGTAGGCGGCGCCCAGGCAGGTGGTCTCGGCGACCATGGGCCGCACCACCGGGGCGTCCAGCACGTCCGAGATGTACTGCATCAGCAGGTTGTTGCTGGTCATGCCGCCGTCCACCTTCAGGGCGGTCAGGTCGACGCCGGAGTCCTTCGCCATCGCGTCGACGATCTCGCGGGTCTGCCAGGCGGTGGCCTCCAGCACGGCCCGCGCGATGTGGGCCTTGGTGACGTAGCGGGTCAGACCGGCGATGACCCCGCGCGCGTCGGAGCGCCAGTAGGGGGCGAAGAGTCCGGAGAAGGCGGGGACGAAGTAGGCGCCGCCGTTGTCCTCGACCGAGCTCGCCAGCGTCTCGATCTCGGCGGCGCTGTTGATCAGCCCCATCTGGTCGCGCATCCACTGCACCAGCGAACCGGTGACGGCGATCGAGCCCTCCAGCGCGTACACCGGGTCCTGGTCGCCGATGCGGTAGCCGACGGTGGTCAGCAGGCCGTTGTAGGAGTTGACGACCTGGGAGCCGGTGTTGAGCAGCAGGAAGGTGCCGGTGCCGTAGGTCGACTTGGCCTCGCCCGGCGAGAAGCAGGTCTGGCCGAACAGCGCGGCCTGCTGGTCGCCGAGGGCGGAGGCCACCGGCACGCCCGCCAGGGCGCCCCGGGCCTCGCCGTACACCTCGGAGGAGGAGCGGATCTCGGGCAGCACCGCCATGGGCACGCCGATGGACTCGCAGATGCGCGGGTCCCAGTCCAGGGTGTGGAGGTTCATCAGCAGGGTGCGGGAGGCGTTGGTGACGTCGGTGACGTGCACGCCCCCGTCGGGGCCGCCGGTGAGGTTCCAGACGACCCAGGAGTCCATCGTGCCGAAGAGGATCTCGCCGGCCTCGGCGCGCTCGCGCAGCCCCTCGACGTTGTCCAGCAGCCAGCGGATCTTCGGCCCCGCGAAGTAGGAGGCCAGCGGCAGGCCGGTCTCGCGGCGGAAGCGGTCCTGCCCGACGTTGCGGCCCAGCTCCCGGCAGAGGGCGTCGGTGCGGGTGTCCTGCCAGACGATGGCGTTGTGGACCGGCTCGCCGGTCGCTCTGTCCCACAGCAGCGTCGTCTCGCGCTGGTTGGTGATGCCGAGGGCCCGGACGTCCTCGCGGGTGATCCCGGCCTTGTCGAGGGCTTCGGCGACCACCTCCTGGACGTTGGCCCAGATCTCGGCGGCGTCGTGCTCGACCCAGCCCGGCTCGGGGAAGAGTTGCGCGTGCTCCTTCTGGCCGACCGAGACGATGCGGCCGTCCCGGTCGAAGACGATGCAGCGGCTGGAGGTCGTGCCCTGGTCGATGGCGGCGATGAACTCGCGGCGGGTGTCGCTCATGGTGGGTGCTCCAAGGAGGCGCGAGGTGTCGGTGGGGAGGGGAGTGGGGAGGAGCCGTCGGGGGCGGGGGAGGAGGCGGTCGAACGTCGGGACGGGGGCGCTCAGGCGAACGCGAGGCGGTAGAGGCCGCCGGCGAGGACCGCGCCCAGCAGGGGGCCGACCACCGGCACCCAGGCGTAGCCCCAGTCCGACCCGCCCTTGTTCGGCAGCGGCAGCAGGGCGTGCACGATGCGGGGGCCGAGGTCGCGGGCCGGGTTGATGGCGTACCCGGTCGGGCCGCCCAGCGAGAGGCCGATTCCGACGACGACGAGGGCGGTGATGAGCACGCCGGTGCCGGACAGGGCCAGTCCTTTGGTGAGGCCCTGGGTGAGGATCGCCAGGACCAGCACGGCGGTGGCGATGGTCTCGGTGGCCAGGTTCTGGAGGGGGTTGCGGATCTCGGGACCGGTGGAGAAGACGCCGAGCACCGGGCCGGGGGCGACGGAGCGCCGCCCGTCCGCGGCGGCGGTCGCCTGGGCGCCGGGACCGCCGACGACCTCGTGGTCGGTCAGGTGCGCCCGGAACTGTCCGAGGTAGCAGATCCACACCAGGGCGGCGCCCACCATGGCGCCGAGCATCTGGCCCGCGACGTACACGGGCACGTCGCCCCACTTCCCGCTCTGCACGGCGATGCCGACGGTGACGGCCGGGTTGAGGTGGGCCCCGGAGAGGCCCAGGGAGGTGTAGGCGGCGGTGAGAACGGCGAAACCCCACCCGAAGGTGATGGCGACCCAACCCGCGCCCATCGCCTTGGAGCGCTTGAGCGTGACGGCGGCGCAGACACCGCCGCCGAGCAGGATGAGGATGGCGGTACCGATGGTCTCGCCCAGGAATATGTCGGAGCTGGACACCCGCGACTCCTTTGTTCGTGTCCGGAGGGAGCCAGATGGAGGACGTGGCGGAAGGCGGACCGAGTCCCGTTCGGTGTTCGACATTGTCGACCGCCGAACGGCAGTTTTATGTGCGGCGAACATCCCGTCAAGGGTGTGGACGGACGGAGAGAGCGCCCGGAAAGGAAACAAAACGACAAAAGTGGATGAAAGACCTCGATGCCCCGAAGCCCGGGCCCCGGGGCGACGGCACAGGGGTCCTTCCGGGCGGGAAAAGCGTGTCAAGCGGACGACGGACGTCTCCGATGGGACACGTCCCGCGAACACGGGTCGGCGGGACGGCGGGCGCGGGAAGACGCGCGGGGAACGAGAAGGGGAACGCGAAGGGGAACGCGAAGGGAAGCGGGAGAGGGGGCGGACTCAGAAACGGCCCGCGCCCAGGTCGCGCGAGACCGCCCGGGCGCAGTCCCGCACGGCGGCCACCAGCCGCGGCCGGATCGCCCCGTCGACGCACACCCGCTCCACCGCGCCGGTGACGGCCACGGCGCCCACCGGCATCCGGCGGTGGTCGTGGATCGGGGCGGCTATGGAGGCCACGCCCTCCCAGGTCTCCTCCACGTCCGAGCCCCAGCCGCGGGCCCGGGTGAGCTCCAGGACCTCCTCGAACGCCTCCGGCTCGGTGATCGTGCGCGCCGTCAGGGCCTTGCGCTCGGCGTCCATCGCCTCGCTGTGCGCCACCGGGTCGTACGCCGCCAGCACCTTGCCCAGGGCGGTGCTGTGCAGCGGCTGCATCGCCCCGACCTCCAGCACCTGGCGGCTGTCGTCGGGGCGGAAGACGTGGTGCACGATCAGCACGCCCTGCTGGTGGAGCACGCCCAGGTAGACGCTCTCCCCGCTGGAGCGGGCCAGGTCGTCGGTCCACACCAGGGCGCGGGCCCGCAGTTCGTGCACGTCCAGGTAGCTGTTGCCCAGGCGCAGCAGCTCGGCGCCCAGCTGGTACTTGCCCGAGGTCGGGTCCTGCTCGACGAAGCCCTCCCGCTGGAGTGTGCGCAGCAGGCCGTGCGCGGTGCCCTTGGCCAGGTCCAGCGCGGAGGCGATGTCGGACAGTCCCAGGCGTCGCTCACCTCCGGCGAGCAATCGCAGCACCGCCGCCGCCCGCTCCAGCGACTGGATGGTCCGGGCCATCGCGCACCTCTTCTCTGTTCGGTTCTCGCTCCGGTGGACCGGAAACAGAATTCGACAATGTCGAACGCTATCGGATCATGGCGATGTCGTGGTAGCCGTCCCCGCGTCCCGGACGTCCACCCCTCGGGACGCCCCCCGGTCCGGAAGGCGTCGACGGATACCCTGGCTGGGTGCGCTTCCGTACGGAAGACGCATAGCCGACAGCCGTCGCATCCCAGGGAGAGCCCTTCATGGCAGCCTTGCCGTCCTCGTCCGTCGCCGTGTCCTCGTCCGCCTCGGCGGGTCCGTCGAAGAATCCCCGTGCCGATGCCCTGCGCGAGGCGTTGGCGTCGCGCGTGGTGGTGGCCGACGGGGCGATGGGCACGATGTTGCAGGCGGCCGAGCCGTCGCTGGAGGACTTCCAGCAGTTGGAGGGCTGCAACGAGATCCTGAACGTCACCCGGCCGGACATCGTGCGCTCGGTGCACGAAGCGTACTTCGCGGTGGGCGTGGACTGCGTGGAGACCAACACCTTCGGCGCGAACCACGCGGCGCTGGGGGAGTACGGGATCGCCGACCGGATCGTGGAGCTGTCCGAGGCCGGGGCGCGGATCGCCCGCGAGACGGCCGACGAGTTCGCGGCGCGGGACGGCCGGACGCGCTGGGTGCTGGGCTCGATGGGGCCGGGCACCAAGCTGCCCACCCTGGGCCACGTGGACTACGTCACGCTGCGGGACGCCTACCGGCGCAACGCCGAGGGGCTGATCGCGGGCGGCGCGGACGCGCTGCTGATCGAGACCACCCAGGACCTGCTGCAGACCAAGGCCGCGGTGTTGGGCGCCCGTCGGGCGCTCGCGGCGGCGGGGCTGGACCTGCCGGTGATCTGTTCGGTGACGGTGGAGACCACCGGCACGATGCTGCTGGGCAGCGAGATCGGCGCGGCGCTGACGGCGCTGGAGCCGCTGGGCATCGACATGATCGGCCTGAACTGCGCCACCGGCCCGGCCGAGATGAGCGAGCACCTGCGCTATCTGGCCCGCCACGCCCGCGTCCCGCTGTCGTGCATGCCCAACGCCGGGCTGCCGGAGCTGACCGCCGACGGGGCCCACTACCCGCTCACCCCCGCCGAGCTGGCCGACGCGCAGGAGACGTTCGTCACCGAGTACGGGCTGTCCCTGGTGGGCGGGTGCTGCGGCACCACCCCCGAGCACCTGCGGCGGGTCGTGGAGCGGGTGCGCGGGCTGAGCCCGGCCGAGCGGGAGGTCCGTCCGGAGCCGGGGGCGGCGTCGCTGTACCAGGCGGTGCCGTTCCGGCAGGACACGGCGTACCTGGCGATCGGCGAGCGCACCAACGCCAACGGGTCGAAGAAGTTCCGCGAGGCCATGCTGGAGGGCCGCTGGGACGACTGCGTGGAGATGGCGCGGGAGCAGATCCGCGAGGGCGCGCACCTGCTCGACCTGTGCGTGGACTACGTGGGCCGGGACGGCGTGGCGGACATGGCCGAGCTGGCCGGGCGGCTGGCGACGGCCTCCACGCTGCCGATCGTGTTGGACTCCACCGAGCCGGCGGTGATCGCGGCCGGTCTGGAGAAGCTGGGCGGCCGGGCGGTGATCAACTCGGTGAACTACGAGGACGGCGACGGCCCGGACTCGCGGTTCGCGAGGATCACGGCGCTGGCGAAGGAGCACGGGGCGGCGCTGATCGCGCTGACCATCGACGAGGAGGGCCAGGCCCGCACCGCCGAGAAGAAGGTCGAGATCGCCGAGCGGCTGATCGCCGACCTCACCGGCAACTGGGGCATCGCCGAGTCGGACATCCTCATCGACTGTCTGACGTTCACCATCTGCACCGGCACCGAGGAGTCCCGCAAGGACGGCGTCGCCACCATCGAGGCGATCCGCGAGCTGAAGAAGCGCCACCCGGCGGTGCAGACCACCCTGGGGCTGTCGAACATCTCCTTCGGGCTGAACCCGGCCGCCCGGATGGTGCTGAACTCGGTGTTCCTCGACGAGTGCGTCAAGGCCGGGCTGGACTCGGCCATCGTCCACGCCGCGAAGATCCTGCCCATCGCCCGGATTCCGGAGGAGCAGGTCGAGGTGGCCCTGGACCTGATTTACGACCGGCGGCGGGAGGGCTACGACCCCCTGCAGAGGTTCCTGGCCCTGTTCGAGGGCGTGGACGCCAAGAGCGTGCGGGCCTCCCGGGCCGAGGAGCTGGCGGCGCTGCCGCTGGAGGAGCGGCTCCAGCGGCGGATCATCGACGGCGAGCGCAACGGGTTGGAGGCCGACCTGGACGAGGCGCTCCGGACGCGGCCGGCGCTGGAGATCGTCAACGACACCCTGCTGGCCGGGATGAAGGTGGTCGGCGACCTGTTCGGCTCCGGGCAGATGCAGCTGCCGTTCGTGCTGCAGTCGGCCGAGGTGATGAAGGCCGCGGTGGCCTATCTGGAGCCCCACATGGAGAAGGTCGAGGGGGCCGAGGGCAAGGGCACGATCGTGCTGGCCACCGTGCGCGGCGACGTCCACGACATCGGCAAGAACCTGGTGGACATCATCCTGTCCAACAACGGCTACACCGTGGTGAACCTGGGCATCAAGCAGCCGGTCTCGGCGATCGTGGAGGCCGCCGAGCGGCACGGGGCGGACGTGATCGGCATGTCCGGGCTGCTGGTGAAGTCCACGGTGATCATGAAGGAGAACCTGGAGGAGCTCAACGCCCGCGGGCTGGCCGAGCGCTACCCGGTCATCCTCGGCGGCGCGGCGCTGACCCGGTCCTACGTCGAGCAGGACCTGCACGAGATCTATCGGGGGGAGGTCCGCTACGCCCGGGACGCCTTCGAGGGGCTGCGGCTGATGGACGCCATGATGGCCGTCAAGCGGGGCGTGCCCGGCGCCGCGCTGCCCGAGCTGCGCCCGCGGCGGGTGCGGGCCACGGCGAGCGCGGTGGTCGAGGAGCGGCCCGAGTCCGGGCCGGTGCGCTCGGACGTGGCGGTCGACAACCCCGTGCCCGCCCCGCCGTTCTGGGGCAGCCGGGTGGTCAAGGGCATCCCGCTGAAGGAGTACGCCTCCTGGCTCGACGAGGGCGCGCTGTTCAAGGGGCAGTGGGGGCTGAAGGCCCCCCGCACCGGCGAGGGGCCTTCCTACGAGGAGCTGGTGGAGACCGAGGGCCGTCCGAGGCTGCGGGGCTGGCTGGAGCGGCTGCACACCGAGAACCTCCTGGAGGCCGCCGTCGTCTACGGGTACTTCCCCTGCCACTCCGAGGGCGACGACCTGGTCCTCCTGGAGGAGGACGGCACCGAGCGGTGTCGGTTCACCTTCCCCCGGCAGCGTCGCGGGCGCCGGCTGTGCCTGGCCGACTTCTTCCGCCCCAAGGAGTCCGGCGAGACCGACGTCGTGGGGTTGCAGATGGTCACCGTCGGCAACCGGATCTCGGAGGCGACCGCGGAGCTGTTCGCCGCCGACTCCTACCGCGACTACCTGGAGCTGCACGGTCTGTCGGTGCAGCTCGCCGAGGCCCTCGCCGAGTACTGGCACGCCCGGGTCCGTGCCGAGCTGGGCTTCGCCGGGCAGGACCCGGCGGCGATCGAGGACATGTTCGCCCTGAAGTACCGCGGCGCCCGGTTCTCCCTGGGCTACGGCGCCTGCCCCGATCTGGAGGACCGGGCCAAGATCGCCGATCTGCTCCGGCCCGAGCGCATCGGGGTGAAGCTGTCGGAGGAGTACCAGCTCCACCCCGAGCAGTCCACCGACGCCATCGTCGTCCACCACCCCGAGGCCACATACTTCAACGCGCGATAGTCGTCGGTCCGTCGTAGACTGATCTGTCCGGTAGAGGCCGGTTGCCCGATCCCAGCAGGAGCGGGCAACCGGCCTTCGCGCCCCTTGCAGGAGGTATCGGATGACCCGTCCCCGTTCCCGCACCGAGACGTCTTCCAACCTGGGCGGAGGCCTGGGCGGTGGGGCCCTGCCGCCCGCCTTCGACGGGGGTGCGTCCCTGCCCCTCCTCGGCAGGCGGGCGCCCGCGCAGGCCGTCGCCCCCGCCGTCGACGCCGTCTCCACCACCACCGCCACCGGTCTCCAGGCCGTCCTGCTGGACATGGACGGCACCCTGGTGGACACCGAGGGCTTCTGGTGGGAGACCGAGGTCGAGGTGTTCGCCGAGTTGGGGTACGAGCTGGCCGAGGAGCACCGCGAGGTCGTGGTCGGCGGTCCGATGAGCCGGAGCGCCACGTATCTCATTCAGGCCACCGGGGCGGACATCTCGTTGGCGGACTTGACAGTGCTGTTGAACACCAGGTTCATCGAGCGCGTCGAACGAGGGGTGTCCCTGATGCCCGGGGCCCGGCGGCTGCTCACGGAGCTGGTCGCGCACGGGGTGCCGGCGGCGCTGGTCTCGGCCTCGCACCGCAGGGTGATCGAGCGGATGCTGGTCTCGCTGGGGCCGGAGCACTTCGCCCTGACCGTGGCGGGGGACGAGGTGGAGCGCACCAAGCCGCACCCGGACCCGTACCTGCTGGCCGCCGCCCGGCTCGGGGCGGACCCGGCGCGCTGTGTCGTGGTGGAGGACACCGCGACGGGGGTGGCGGCGGCGGAGGCGGCCGGCTGCCCGGTGGTGGCGGTGCCGTCGGTGACGCACATCGAACCCGCGGAAGGGCGGACGGTCGTGACGTCCCTGGAAGAAGTGGATCTGCCTTTTCTGCGCTCTCTGATCACGATCGCGCACTGAGCGTGTGCCGATCGCCGCGCGGCGAATACGCGGAAAACTCTGGGCAGTGGTCCGCTTATTTTCCGTGACGAATAGGGTGGCTGAATTCCCGCTTTTCGTCTGGCAGTTGAGGGCGTGACATTTGTCACGTGACCGCGGCTCGACAAGCGGGCCCCACCATGATCATGAGCGGTGTTCGCCCTTTTTCGGGGCGTCCATGTGTCCTGGTTGGTGCCCGCTCGCGTCTATCGCTCCGGCGTCCGGTTATCGGATGATGCTCCTCCGTTATCGGAGCGTGATATTTCCTCGTCATCGGCCCGGACGGGAGGTGCGGGGCACGGCTACTAATGTCTGTGCCCCGGCCATAAATTCCGCAACAACAGGCCGGATGAGGAGACCGTCACCGATGAACCGTAAGTTGCTGGTGCTGCCCGCCGTGGTGGGCCTGCTCGCTCCGGGGCTCGTCGCATGTGGCGACGAGAGCGGGAGCGAAAACAGCGGGACGATCGTTGTCGGTACCACCGACCGAATCGAGGCGACGGCGGAGACACCCGCTCCGCTCGACCCGGCGGCCGTCTACGACGTCACCACCTGGAACGTCTTCCGCAACACCTTCCAGACCCTCATGCGGCTGCCCCGCGCGGGCACCCAGCCGGAGGAGGAGGCCGCCCAGAAGTGCGGCTTCACCGACCAGCGCAGCGAGCAGTACCGCTGCACCCTCCGCGAGGGCCTGACGTTCTCCAACGGTCACGACCTGACCGCCGAGGACGTCGTCTTCTCCGTCAAGCGGATGCTCGGCATCGCCGCCCCCGGAGGCCCGGCGTCGCTGCTGGACACCCTCGACCGCGTCGAGGCCCCCTCCGAGCACGAGGTGGTCTTCCACCTCAAGCAGCCCGACGCGACCTTCCCCCACAAGCTCGCCACCCCGGCGGCGGCGATCGTGGACAGCGAGGTCTACCGGGCCGACAAGGTCCGCGAGGGCTACGAGATCGCCGGCTCCGGCCCCTACGTCCTGGAGTCCTTCGACACCGAGAGCGGCAGGGTGGTCCTCGCCCGCAACGAGCGGTACCAGGGCAACCTGGAAGTGAAGAACGACAGGGTCGAACTGCGGTTCTTCGACGACTCCGAGGCCATGGAGAAGGCCATGGCCGACGGCGACATCGACGTGATGAACCGGAGCCTGTCGCCCGAGCAGATCGAACGGCTGAGCGTCCAGGAGGGCGACGGCATCGAGGTCTTCGAGATGTCCGGCCAGGAGATCCGCTACCTCGTCTTCGCCACCGACGGCAAGACCGTCGGCCGCAAGGCCGTCCGTCAGGCCATCGCCCGGATCGTGGACCGCGGCGAACTGGTGCGCGACGTGTACGACCGGACCGCCGAGCCGCTGTACTCCATCGTCCCCAGCGGGCTGACCGGCCACCACAACTCCTTCTTCAACAGCTACGGCGAGCCGGACGTGGAGGCCGCCCGCGAGACCCTGGAGAGCGCCGGCGTCGACACCCCGGTCCGGATCCGGCTCACCTACACCACCGACCACTACGGTCCGGCCACGGCAGAGGAGTTCAAGACGCTGGCCAAACAGCTCAACGACTCCGGGCTGTTCGAGGCGACCGTCGAGGGCGTGCCGTGGAAGACGTACCTGCCCGCCGCCAGGAAGCAGCAGTACGAGGTCTACGGCATGGGCTGGTTCCCGGACTTCCCGGACCCGGACAACTTCATCGCCCCGTTCTTCGGCAAGGACAACTTCCTGGGCTCCCGGTACGCGAACAACGAGATCCGCAGCCGGCTCATCCCGCGGACCCGGGTGAAGGAGGAGCGCGACGCGGCCGTCGACGACTTCGTCCGCGCCCAGGACATCGTCGCCGACGAGGTGCCCGTGCTGCCGCTGTGGCAGGGCAAGCAGTACGTCGCCGCCCGCGAGGGCGTCACGGGAGTGGAGTGGGCACTCAACTCCTCCTCGGTGCTCCAACTGTGGGAACTGGGACGAGGCGTGCAGGGCTGACGGCGGGTCCGCGCCGCCCCCGCCAGGGCGGCGCGGACCGCGAAAACGGGGGAGGCAACGACAGAGAACATCCGGACAGAGAGCGGACGAGGACGGACACGTGAGGAAAAGGGGCCCATGGCGGGCGCTGCCGATCGGCACGGCTCTGATGGCCGTGCTGCTCACCGGATGCGGTGAGCAGGAGGCGACGAGCGCGGGCGAGGGCGCGCGGATCGTGATGGGGATGACCGACGAGGTCCTGTCCACCGATCCCGCCTCCGGCTACGATCCCGGCTCCTGGCTGGTCTTCAACAACGTCTTCCAGTCGCTGCTCGCCTTCCCGAAGGGCGGCACGTCCCCGCAGCCCGAGGCGGCGGAGAAGTGCGAGTTCACCGACGCCAAGAGCCGGGTCTTCCGGTGCACGCTCAAGGACGGGTTGAAGTTCACCAACGGCAACCCGCTCACCTCCGAGGACGTGAAGTTCTCCTTCGAGCGGACCCTGCGCATCAACGACCCCAACGGTCCGGCCGTCCTGCTGTCGACCATCGAGGAGATCCGGACGCCGGACGAGAGGACCGTCGTCTTCCGGCTCAGCCGGTCGGACGCCACCTTCCCGCAGAAGATCGCCTCCGGCGCCGGGTCGATCGTCGACCACCGCGCCTACCCGGCCGACGAGCTGCGCACCGACGGCAAGGCCGTCGGCTCGGGCGTCTACGAGTTGGAGTCCTTCGGCGACGACGAGGCCGTCTTCTCCGTCAACCCGGACTACGTCGGGCCGGCCGAGGTCAAGAACTCCGGGATGACCATGCGGTTCTTCCACGGCGACCAGAAGGCGCTGAAGAAGGCCGTGCAGTCCGGCGAGGTGGACCTCGCCTACCGCGGACTGGCCACGGACGACATCGCGGAGCTGGAGGAGACGGCCGAGGACACCGGGATCGAGGTCGTCGACGGCTCCGGCGCCGAGGTGCACCACCTGGTGTTCAACATGGACCACCCGGTCGCCGGGAAGAAGGGCGTCCGCCAGGCCATCGCCCACCTGCTGGACCGCTCCACGCTGATCCGCGACGTCTACCGGCGCACCGCCGAGCCGCTGTACTCGATCGTCCCCGCCGGGATCACCGGCCACAACACGGCCTTCTTCGACCTCTACGGCGACCGCCCGCGGCCGGAGAAGGCCGAGGCGGCCCTGCGGGCCGAGGGCATCACGGAGAAGGTCGAGCTGACCCTGTGGGCCACCCCGGTGCGCTACGGGCCCGACACCGTCCGGGAGTTCGAGGAGATCGCCCAGCAGCTCAACGCCAGCGGCCTGTTCGAGGCCAAGGTCGAGAGCGTCGAACTGGAGCAGTACGAGAAGGACATCGAGGCGGGGAAGTACGGCGTGTACGTCAAGGGCTGGATTCCCGACTACCCCGACGCCGACAGCTTCACCGCGCCGTTCTTCGGCAAGGACAACGTGCTGGGCAACGGCTACGACGCCGGCCGGATCACCGAGGAACTGCTGCCGCGCACCGCCGCGACGAGCGACCGTGCCGCCACCGTCGAGGACTTCGGCGCGATCCAGGACATCGTCGCCCGGGACCTGCCGGTCCTGCCCGTCTGGCAGGGCAAGCAGTACATCGTGGCGCACGAGGACATCTTCGGGCTGGAGTGGACGCTGGACGCCTCCACCGTCTTCCGCTTCTGGGAGATCGGCAAGGGCGTCGAGGGCTGACGGGCCCGCACGAGCCCCGCGGGGCGGACCGGCATCCCGCCGGTCCGCCCCGCTCCGTTTCCGGCCCCGTTTCCGTCACCGGTCGCCGGGACGGACCAGTCCGCTCTCGTACGCGTACACCGCCGCCTGCACCCGGTCGCGCAGGCCCAGCTTGGTCAGCACGTGTCCCACGTGGGTCTTCACCGTCGTCTCGCTGACGAAGAGGTCGGCGGCGATCTCGGCGTTCGACAGCCCGCGCGCCACCAGCCTGAGCACCTCCACCTCGCGCTCGGTGAGGGTGTGGAGGGTCTCCGGCACCTGCTCCTCGCCCGAGGGCAGCTTCCCGGCGTACTTGTCCAGCAGTTTGCGGGTGACGCTGGGCGCGAGCATCGCCTCGCCCGCGGCCACCACCCGGATCGCCTGCACCAGTTCGGCGGCCGGGGCGTCCTTGAGCAGGAAGCCGCTGGCGCCCGCGCGCAGCGCCTCCACCACGTACTCGTCCAGGTCGAACGTGGTGAGCACCAGCACCTTCGCGGGGCCGTCCTTGGCCGGGCCGGTGATCCGGCGGGTGGCCTCCACCCCGTCCATGCGGGGCATCCGGATGTCCATCAGCACCACGTCGGGCTGGAGCGCCCGCACCTGGTCCAGCGCCTGCTGACCGTCCCCGGCCTCGCCCACCACGGCGATGTCGCCCTCGGCCTCCAGGATCATCCGGAAACCGGTGCGCAGCAGCGGCTGGTCGTCGACCAGCAGAACGCGGATTGCCACGGAAACTCCTCACGGGGCCTACGGCTTGGGACGGACCCATTCTTGCCTAAGGGGTCGCGCCGGCCCCGTCCGGGACGTCGTCCGGCGGCTCGACGGGCAGCCGGGGCTGGATCATCAGCGGGTACGGCGGGGGCGTACCCCCGAACTCCGGGCACAGCGCCCGGTGGGCGCACCAGTCGCACAGCGGGCCGGGCCGGGGCCGCCAGTCGCCGGTCTCGGTCGCCCGCCGGATCGCGTCCCACAGGGCCAGCAGCTTGCGCTCCACGCCGCGCAGGTCGCCCTCGTCCGGGTCGTAGGTGAGCACGTCCCCGCTGCCCAGGTAGACGAGCTGCAGCCGGCGCGGGATCGTGCCGCGCAGCCGCCACAGCACCAGGGCGTAGAACTTCATCTGGAACAGCGCATCCGCCGCGTACTCGGGCCGGGGCGCCTTGCCCGTCTTGTAGTCGACGATCCGCACCTCGCCGGTGGGCGCCACGTCCACCCGGTCGATGATGCCGCGCAGCCGCAGCCCCGACTCCAGCCGGGCCTCCACGAACAGCTCGCGCTCGGCGGGCTCCAGCCTGGTCGGGTCCTCCAGGGAGAACCACCGCTCGACCAGCTCCTCCGCCTGGGCCAGCCAACGGGCCAGCTCGGCGCCGTCCGCCGCGTCCTCCTCGCCGTCGCCGGCGAACAGCTCCGCCAGCTCCGGACGTCTGGCCAGCAGCCGCTCCCACTCCCGGACCACCATCGACCTGGCCCGCCGCACGTTGCGCTGGGACGCCGGGGAGTCGAAGAGCCGCTCCAGCACCGCGTGCACCACCGTCCCCCGGGTGGCGGCGGGCGTCGGCTTCTCGGGGATCCGGTCGATCACCCGGAAGCGGTACAGCAGCGGACACTGCATGAAGTCGGCGGCCCGCGACGGTGACAGGGAATTGGGCGGCGAGGCCGGAGAGGGCGCCTTGCCGGAAGCCGATGGGGAGACCATGGTGAAGACCCTACGGCCCGACACCGACACGCCGCCGCTTACCATCGATGAAGTACCCCTTCGCACCCCCCTCGCGCCGCACGATCGCGGGGGTACCACCAACGGGTGCGAGGGCACCTTCTACGAGGGGAACCCGTGGCGGACACGGACAACAGCGGGCGGCGGGAGCCCGGCTCCGGCGGACCGGCGAAGAACGGGCCGGGCCGCCCACGAGAGAGCGGCGGCGGCATCCTCATGGGCCGCCCCTTCGGCGTGCCCGTCTACGTGGCACCGAGCTGGTTCGTCATCGCGGCGCTGATCACCTGGGTCTTCGGCGGCCAGCTGGAGCGCGTGCTGCCGGAACTGGGCGCGGCCCGCTATCTGGTCTCCCTGTTCTTCGCGGTCGCCTTCTACGCCTCCGTCCTCGTCCACGAGCTGGCGCACACCGTCGCCGCGCTCCGCTTCAAGCTCCCCGTGCGCCGCATCCAGTTGCAGTTCTTCGGCGGCGTGTCGGAGATCGAGCGGGAGAGCGAGACGCCGGGCCGGGAGTTCGTCCTGGCCTTCGTCGGGCCGCTGCTCTCCCTGGTCCTGTCGGGCGTGTTCTACCTCGGCCTGTTCGCCGTGGAGCCCGGCACCGTGCCCGCGGTGCTGCTCGCCGGACTGATGATCTCCAACCTCATCGTCGCCGTGTTCAACCTGCTGCCCGGCCTGCCCCTGGACGGCGGCCGGATGCTGCGCGCGGTGATCTGGAAGCTCAGCGGCAAGGCCATGACCGGCACCGTCGCCGCCGCCTGGACCGGGCGCGCCCTCGCCGTCGCCGTCCTCGTCGGGATGCCGCTGCTCGGCTACGCCGGCGGTTACGCCGACGAGGGATTCGGCAGCCAGGAGTCGCTCATCGACGCCCTGCTCGCCGCGATCCTCGCCGCGATCATCTGGACCGGGGCCGGCAACAGCCTGCGGATGGCCCGGCTGCGCGAGCGCCTGCCCGAGCTGAGCGCCCGCGCCCTCACCCGCCGCGCCGTCCCCGTCACCTCCGACACCCCCCTGTCGGAGGGGCTGCGCCGCGCCAACGAGGCCGGGGCCCGCGCGCTGGTGGTCGTGGACGGCCAGGGCGACCCGATCGCCATCGTCCGCGAGGCGGCCATCGTCGGCGTGCCCGAGCACCGCCGCCCCTGGGTCGCCGTGAGCACCCTCGCCCAGGAGATCACCGACGGCATGCGGGTGTGGACCGAGCTGGCGGGGGAGGAGCTCCTGGAGCACCTGCGGGCCACCCCGGCCACGGAGTACCTGGTGGTCGAGGAGACGGGCGAGATCTACGGCGTGCTCTCGGCGGCCGACGTCGAGCGGGCCTTCGTGGCCGCCATGGCCAAGCCCGCCTCCTCCTGACGGAGCGGTCCCGGGCGGGCTACGGGACCTCGATTACGGACCGTGGGCCGTGCTCGACTACGCTTGCACCCATGTCCGAACCGACCGGTGCCGCCCGCCGTCGCGGGCCCTTCCAGGTCGGGGACCAGGTCCAGCTCACCGACCCCAAGGGACGCCACTACACCTTCACGCTCGAAGAGGGAAAGAGCTTCCACACCCACAAGGGAGCCTTCCCCCACGACGAGCTGATCGGCGCGCCCGAGGGCACGGTCGTCCGTACCACGGGAAACGTCGCCTACCTCGCGCTGCGTCCCCTGCTCCCCGACTACGTCCTGTCCATGCCGCGCGGCGCGGCCGTCGTCTACCCCAAGGACGCGGGGCAGATCCTGGCGATGGCCGACATCTTCCCCGGCGCACGCGTCGTCGAGGCGGGCGTCGGCTCCGGCTCGCTGAGCACCTTCCTGCTCCGTGCCGTCGGCGACCAGGGCATGCTGCACTCCTACGAGCGCCGCGCCGACTTCGCCGACATCGCGCGGCAGAACGTCGAGCGCTACTTCGGCGGCCCGCACCCCGCCTGGCGACTGACCGTCGGCGACCTCCAGGACAACCTGTCGGACACCGACGTCGACCGGGTGATCCTGGACATGCTCGCCCCCTGGGAGTGCCTGGACGCGGTCTCCAAGGCCCTCGTCCCCGGCGGCATCCTGTGCGCCTACGTCGCCACCACCACCCAGCTCGCCCGCACCGTGGAGTCGATCCGCGAGCACGGCACCTTCAACGAGCCGACGGCCTGGGAGACCATGGTCCGCACCTGGCACGTCGAGGGCCTGGCCGTCCGCCCCGACCACCGGATGGTCGGCCACACCGGCTTCCTGCTCACCGCCCGCCGCCTCGCCGACGGCGTCGAGCCCCCCATGCGCCGCCGCCGTCCCGCGAAGGGCGCCTACGGGGAGGACTACACCGGGCCGGGCAGCGGCTCCGGCCGGGGCTGACCGACCCCTCGCGACGCACGTCCACCGCCGCCGGGCTCCCCGGAGCCCGGCGGCGCCGGCGCGTCCGGAGCCCCGGTGGGCGGGCCGGGCGAGGAGAGCGGGACCCGGCCGTTCCGCCGCGGTGTGACGTGTGGCACGATGCTGGGCACCCCCGGCCGCCCGCACTCACAGGAGTCGACCCGCGTGCAGCTTCCGGCAGGCTCTGCGTCGTCCCCCTCGGCATCCCCCTCGGTGCCGTCCTCCGCGCCCTCCTCCGCGCCCCGTTCCACACCCTCCGCATACGTCCCCTCCCAGCCGACCCCCGCGCCGTCCTCCCCGCCGCCTTCCCGCCCCGCGCTCCCCCACACCCGCGCCCGCGCGGTGCACTGGGTCGTCACGGCCGCGGCGCTGGGCGCCGTGCTGGGCGGCTCCGCGCTCCTGCGCCCGGCCGACGCCACGGCCACGCCCACCCCCGACGCCGTCGCGGCCCCCGGCCCGGACGCGGAGGAGGCCCGCTACCCGCTGGACTGCGGTCCGGCGGACCCCGAGGTGATCGACCGGGCCGCCGTGGACTTCGACGGCGACGGGCGGGCCGAGACCGTCGCCGTGGTCCGCTGCGCCGTGGGGATCGGCACCCCGCCCAGCGGGATGTACGTCCTGGCGCACCCCACGCGCGAGGGCGCCCGGCCGCGGATCGCCGAGACCCTGGTGGACCCGGGGGAGGACATGACGGTCCAGGAGCTCACCGTCCGCGACCGCACGATCCACGCCCGGCTGCTCGGCTACTCCTCGGACGAGGTGCCCCGCTGCTGCCCCGACCGGATGCGGGACGTCGAATGGAACTGGCGGGACGGGAAGTTCGTGCTGAAGGCCGCGCCGACGGCGCGGAGTGTGTGACCCGCTACCGCGCGTCGGGGCCGTGTATCTCGACCTTGTCCGAAACTCGTCGTACGTGGATGCACTCGCCCGGGCACTCCCGGGCGGAGTCCACCACGTCGTTGAGCAGCGGCAGCGGCACGGGGGCGGCCGCCCCCGGCTCCGTCAGCAGCTCCGCCTCCCCGCCCTCGGGGGCCGGGGGCTTGACGTAGGCGAGCCCGTCGACGTCCAGCTCGAAGACGTCCGGTGCGTACTGCGCGCAGATGCCGTCCCCGGTGCACAGGTCCTGGTCGATCCAGACTTCCACTTCCTCGACCTGCTCGTTCTGCGCGCCCATGTGCTGCCTGCCGTTCCTGCCCTCGTGACCGGACTGTGTAAGGAAAACCCGCCGTGATGTCGACGGAATAGAGCCACCCGTGACGGGGGTTGACGGTCTCGACGATACAACCGGCCGCTTTCCGGGAGGGTTGGGTGGGTATTCACCCGGGGTAAGGGAGTGCGCAAGGGTGAAGATCGGACACACCCCGACCGTCTTTGTGATCTAGGGGTTTCAACCCCCATCACTCCAGGTAGGGTCAGGAAGCGTCCAGCTCCCCTTGGAGGAGGTGAGGACCGTGGCAGCCCACGACGACGACATCAACCGCGGCATCCGGCCCGAGCGGGGTACCGGCGACCCGGCCGGCCAGGTTGCCCATCTCGAGCAGGAGATCGCCGTCCTGCGCCGCAAGCTCGCCGACTCTCCGCGGCACACTCGGATTCTCGAGGAGCGGATCGTCGAGCTGCAGACGAACCTGGCCAGCGTGTCCGCGCAGAACGAGCGGCTGGCCAACACGCTCCGTGAGGCCCGCGACCAGATCGTGGCCCTCAAGGAGGAGGTCGATCGGCTGGCCCAGCCACCGGCCGGCTTCGGGGTCTTTCTGCAGGCGAACGAGGACGGTACGGCCGACATTTTCACCGGAGGGCGCAAGCTCCGGGTGAACGTCAGCCCCAGCGTCGACCTCGGTGAGCTCAAGCGTGGCCAGGAGGTCATGCTGAACGAGGCGCTCAACGTGGTCGAGGCCATGGAGTTCGAGCGCGCCGGGGAGATCGTCACTCTCAAGGAAGTCCTGGAGGACGGCGAGCGCGCCCTGGTGATAGGGCACACCGACGAGGAGCGTGTGGTGCGGCTCGCCGAGCCGCTGCTGAACAGCACGCTGCGCGCCGGCGACGCCCTGCTGTTGGAACCGCGCTCGGGGTACGTCTACGAGGTCGTCCCCAAGAGCGAGGTCGAGGAGCTCGTCCTCGAAGAGGTCCCGGACATCGACTACACCAAGATCGGTGGCCTGGGCGGGCAGATCGAGCTCATCCGCGACGCGGTGGAGCTGCCCTACCTCTACCCGGACCTGTTCAAGGAGCACGAACTCCGTCCACCCAAGGGCGTCCTGCTGTACGGACCGCCCGGCTGCGGCAAGACGCTCATCGCCAAGGCCGTGGCCAACTCCCTTGCCAAGAAGGTCGCCGAGGTCACCGGACGGCCCCAGGGGAAGAGCTACTTCCTCAACATCAAGGGCCCCGAGCTGCTCAACAAGTACGTCGGCGAGACCGAGCGGCACATCCGGCTGGTCTTCCAGCGGGCACGGGAGAAGGCGAGCGAGGGCACGCCCGTCATCGTCTTCTTCGACGAGATGGACTCCCTCTTCCGCACCCGCGGCTCCGGTGTCAGCTCGGACGTGGAGAACACCATCGTCCCGCAGCTGCTGTCGGAGATCGACGGTGTGGAGGGCCTGGAGAACGTCATCGTCATCGGCGCCTCCAACCGCGAGGACATGATCGACCCGGCGATCCTGCGCCCCGGCCGCCTCGACGTGAAGATCAAGATCGAGCGCCCGGACGCCGAGGCCGCCAAGGACATCTTCTCGAAGTACCTGACGCCCAACCTCCCGCTGCACCCGGAGGACCTCGCGGAGCACAACAACGATCCCGAGGCCACCGTCGCCGCGATGATCCAGTCGGTCGTCGAGCACATGTACGCGGAGTCCGAGGAGAACCGCTTCCTGGAGGTCACCTACGCCAACGGTGACAAGGAGGTCCTGTACTTCAAGGACTTCAACTCCGGCGCGATGATCCAGAACATCGTCGACCGGGCCAAGAAGATGGCGATCAAGGCGTACCTCGACCACAACCAGAAGGGCCTCAGGGTCTCCCACCTGCTCGCCGCGTGCGTGGACGAGTTCAAGGAGAACGAGGACCTGCCCAACACCACCAACCCCGACGACTGGGCCCGCATCTCCGGCAAGAAGGGCGAGCGGATCGTCTTCATCCGCACCCTCGTCACCGGAAAGCAGGGCGCGGACACCGGACGCTCCATCGACACGGTGGCCAACACCGGTCAGTACCTGTAACAAGACACCGTCCGGCTGCGGATGCCCGGATTCCTCTCCCACGAGGAGGGGAAAGGCATCCGCAGCCGGATCTTTTCCGAGGAAAAGCGGGGAAGTCCGCAGTGATCTCCCAACCGCGGCCCGATCGTCCTAGGCTCGTCCGTACTGCCGCCTTGCGCAGTGCGGGCCCGGGAACCAGGTGCGGGCCGGATGCGCAGCGGGACTTGAGCGGTGACCCGAGGGCGGGCCGCCGCCGGGCAAGGAGGGTCGCATGACCGTACGGCGAGTAATGGGCATCGAGACGGAGTACGGGATCTCCGTCCCCGGCCACCCGAACGCCAATGCCATGCTCACCTCGTCCCAGGTGGTCAACGCCTACGCGGCGGCGATGCACCGGGCGCGCCGCGCCCGCTGGGACTTCGAGGAGGAGAACCCGCTGCGGGACGCCCGCGGATTCGACCTCGCGCGCGAGGCCGCCGACGCCAGCCAGCTCACGGACGAGGACATCGGCCTGGCGAACGTGATCCTCACCAACGGTGCGCGGCTGTACGTCGACCACGCCCACCCGGAGTACAGCGCGCCCGAGGTCACCAATCCGCGCGACGCCGTGCTGTGGGACAAGGCGGGCGAGCGGATCATGGCCGAGGCCGCGCGCCGCGCGGCCGAGACCCCCGGTGCCCAGCCGATCCACCTCTACAAGAACAACACCGACAACAAGGGCGCCTCCTACGGGACGCACGAGAACTACCTGATGAAGCGGGAGACGCCCTTCTCGGACATCGTGCGCCACCTGACGCCCTTCTTCGTCTCCCGCCAGGTCGTCACCGGCGCCGGGCGGGTCGGGATCGGCCAGGACGGCGCCGAGCACGGTTTCCAGATCAGTCAGCGCGCCGACTACTTCGAGGTCGAGGTCGGTCTGGAGACCACGCTCAAGCGGCCCATCATCAACACCCGCGACGAGCCGCACGCGGACGCCGAGAAGTACCGCCGGCTGCACGTGATCGTGGGCGACGCCAACCTGTCGGAGATCTCCACCTACCTCAAGCTCGGCACGACCTCCCTGGTGCTGTCCATGATCGAGGACGGCTTCATCGCCGTCGACCTGGCCGTGGACCAGCCCGTGCGCACCCTGCACGAGGTCAGCCACGACCCCTCGCTGCGGCACCTGATCACGCTGCGCAGCGGACGGAGGCTCACCGCGGTACAGCTCCAGATGGAGTACTACGAGCTGGCCCGCAAGTACGTGGAGGAGCGCTGGGGCGCGGACGCCGACGAGCAGACCAGGGACGTCCTGGTCCGCTGGGAGGACGTCCTGGGGCGGCTGGAGAGCGATCCGATGAGTCTGGCGGGCGAGCTGGACTGGGTGGCCAAGAGAGAGCTGATGGAGGGCTACCGGCGCCGCGACGGCCTCGACTGGGACGCCGCCCGGCTGCACCTGGTGGACCTGCAGTACGCCGACGTGCGGCCCGACAAGGGCCTGTACAACCGTCTGGTGGCCCGCGGCAGGATGAAGCGGCTGCTGGACGAGGCCGAGGTGGAGCGGGCCCGCACCAAGCCCCCGGAGGACACCAGGGCGTACTTCCGGGGTCGCTGCCTGGAGCAGTACGCCGACGCGGTGGCCGCCGCCTCCTGGGACTCGGTGATCTTCGATCTGCCGGGTCGGGACTCCCTCCAGCGGGTACCCACCCTGGAGCCGCTGCGCGGTACGCGCGCCCACGTCGAGGGACTGCTGGACCGCTGCCGCACGGCGGAGGAGTTGGTCCGCACGCTCTCCGGGCGCTGACCGGGGGCGCGCGGGACGGCTGAAGACCTCCGTATCAGGGAATCATGGAAGTGGCTTCCGGACGTTATGACGGTGACGCGTCACCGAGCAGGAGAGAAGGGCCGATGTCGGACCCGGCTTGTAGGGTCTGATCTTGTACCGTCCAACCGAGCGGGGTGAGGTATATGGCGACCAAGGACACCGGCGGCCAGCAGAAGGCGACACGCTCCACCGAGGAGGTCGACGAGCAGGCGCCGGAGGCGCAGGTCTCGGAGGACCTCAAGGAGCGCCACGAGGCGCTGTCGGACGAGGTGGACTCCGTGCTGGACGAGATCGACGACGTGCTCGAGGAGAACGCCGAGGACTTCGTGCGGTCCTTCGTACAGAAGGGCGGAGAGTAGGACGCGTTCCCCCGTCCCGCACCCCCGCAGCGGCGGGGGTGCGGGACGGATGACATCCGCCGCCACGGGTAAGGTCCGTGCAGTGTTCGACGATCTGGTCTCATGATCTGGTGGAAGGAAACGTGTGGAAGCCAACACTCGTAGCTCAGGGCGTCTGCCGGCTGCCTTCCTGACGCCGGGCTCGTCCTCGTTCATGGACTTCCTGTCCGAGTACGCGCCCGAGCAGCTTCCGGGCAATCGTCCGCTGCCGCCCGTGAAGGGCGCCGTCGAGGCGCCGCACGGCACGACGATCGTCGCGGTCGCCTTCCCCGGCGGCGTGGTGCTGGCGGGTGACCGGCGGGCGACGATGGGCAACATGATCGCGCAGCGCGACATCGAGAAGGTCTTCCCGGCCGACGAGTACAGCGCGGTCGGCATCGCCGGGACCGCCGGGCTCGCCGTGGAGATGGTCAGGCTCTTCCAGCTGGAGCTGGAGCACTTCGAGAAGGTGGAGGGCGCCACCCTCTCCCTGGAGGGCAAGGCCAACCGCCTGTCCACGATGATCCGCGGCAACCTCGGCATGGCGATGCAGGGCCTCGCGGTGATCCCCCTGTTCGCCGGGTACGACATCGACGGCGAGAAGGGCCGCATCTTCTCCTACGACGTGACCGGTGGACGCTCCGAGGAACAGGGCTTCGCGGCCGTCGGCTCCGGTTCCGTCTTCGCCCGTGGCTCCCTGAAGAAGCTGCACCGGGACGACCTCACCGAGCAGGAGGCGACCACGGTGGTCGTCCAGGCGCTGTACGACGCCGCGGAGGACGACTCCGCGACCGGCGGTCCCGACCTCGTCCGCCGCATCTACCCCGTCGTCGCGGTGATCACGGAGGACGGCTTCAGGAGACTCACCGAGGAAGAGGTCGCCGAGGTCGCCCGTTCGGTGCACGAAGGCCGGCTCCAGTCGCCCAACGGGCCCCAGGCCCCGGTGCTCTAACACAGGAAGGGACGGATAGCCGGTGTCGACGCCGTTCTATGTCTCACCCCAGCAGGCCATGGCGGACCGCGCCGAGTACGCCCGCAAGGGCATCGCGCGGGGCCGCAGCGTGGTCGTGTTGCAGTACGCCGACGGCATCGTGTTCGTCGCCGAGAACCCCTCTCGCGCACTGCACAAGGTCAGTGAGATCTACGACCGGATCGCCTTCGCGGCGGTGGGCAAGTACAACGAGTTCGAGAACCTGCGCATCGGCGGCGTCCGCTACGCCGACCTGCGGGGTTACACCTACGCCCGTACCGATGTCACCGCACGGGGCCTGGCCAACGTGTACGCCCAGACGCTGGGCACCATCTTCTCCAGCGTGGCGGAGAAGCCGTACGAGGTGGAGCTGATCGTCGCCGAGGTCGGGGAGGGCCCCGACGACGACCAGATCTACCGGCTGCCGCACGACGGCTCGATCGTCGACGAGCACGGTTCGGTGGCGGTCGGCGGCAACGCCGACCAGATCAGCAGCTACCTCGGCCAGCGCCACCGGGACGGGATGACCCTCGGCGAGGCGCTGAAGCTGGCGGTGGAGTCCCTGAGCCGGGACAACAACGGCAGCGAGCGCACGCTCACCGCCGATCAGCTGGAGGTCGCCGTCCTGGACCGCACCCGGCCCCGGCAGCGCAAGTTCAAGCGCATCCTGGGCCGTCAGCTCTCCCGGCTGCTGGAGGAGGGCGACACGTCCGCCGCCGGCACCGCGGCCGAGGAGAACGGGGGCGGGTCCTCCGGCTCCCCGGACACCCCGGGGGACGCCTCCGGGAAGTGATCCCCGCTCGACGCCCGCGCGCCCCGGCAGTGCTCAGCGCCCGCCGGGGCGCGCGGGCGTCCGCGGCGGCGGGGCGGTGGAGCCCCGCACGGCCAGCGCCACCGGAAGGGTGGTGACCTCCGCCGGACCGCCCGAGACGTCCCCGCCGGTTCCGACGCCCCCGCGGTCGCCCGCGCCCTCGACGCCCAGGACCGCCAGCAGGGCCCGCATCCCGGCCGCGCCCGCCTCCTCGGCGGGCAGCCGCACGGTCGTCAGCTCCGGCTCCAGCGCGGTGGCGAGCGAGAGGTCGTCGAAGCCGGTGACCGAGACGTCCTCCGGCACCCGCAGCCCCAGCCGGCGGGCCGCCTTGCAGGCGCCCGCGGCGAGCAGGTCGTCGTCGCACACCAGCGCGGTCGGGCGGGGATCGGCCGCCAGCGCCTCCAGGGCGGCCCGCGTCCCGTCGGCGACGGTCAGCGCGGACGGTCGGGTGAGCGGCGGTGCGCACCCGGCCGCGCGCACCGCCTCGGCCAGGGTCCTCGCCCGCACCTCGAAGGTCCAGGAGTCCACGGCCGCGGCGATGTGGGCCAGCCGGCGGTGCCCGAGGTCCAGCAGGTGCGCCACCACCTGCCGCATGCCGTCGGCGATGTCGAGGTTGACGGTCGCCGCCGCCTGGGTCCGCTCCGGTTCGCTGTCGAGCATGACCAGGGGCAGGTCGCCGTCGGCGCGCAGGGCGGCCGGCGCCTCGGAGGCCATCGAGGAGGCGATCACGCCGTCCAGCGCGGCGCTCGCGGAGTCGAAGGGGTCCCGCGCGGGCCCGATCCCCTCCGGCGAGGGGTAGAGCACCACCCCGAAGCCGTGCTCGGCGGCCACTCGGGCGGTGCCCGCGTGGAGGCGGGCGAAGAACTCGTTGGTGAGCGCCGGGACGACCAGCAGGGCGGTGCGGGTCCGCCCCAGCCGCAGGCTGCGCGCGGCCGGATTGGGCCGGTAGCCCAGCTCGCGCGCGGCCGCGCGCACCGCCTCGGCCTTCCCCGGCGACACCCGGCCGCGCCACTTGTCGCGCAGCACCAGGGAGACGGCCGCCTGCGAGACCCCGGCCGCGCGCGCCACGTCCCGGCTCGTCGGCCGGGAACGGTCGGTGGTCATCGGCCGGCTCCTCGCGGGGGGGACGTACGGGGTCGGAAGGGACGCCGCCGGCGGTCGGGCATGGACCCCGGGGCTGCCTCATGGTACGTATGACGGAGTCAGTTATACGTAACACTTCGCGACTGCCGGGAAGAACCGGGGAAGAGGAGCCGACGCATGGCGACGGGCTACGCCGATCTGCTGCGCGCCAGACACGCGATGCGGCTGCTCGTGGGCACCCTGGTCGGGCGGCTGCCGAACGCCACGGCCGCCCTGGCCATCGTGCTGTTCACCCGGGCGGAGGGCGGCGGCTACACGCTGGCGGGCGTCCTGTCGGCCGTCTACGGCCTGTCCAACGCCGTCGGCCAGCCCCTGCTGGGCCGCGCGGTGGACCTGTGGGGCCAGCCGCGGGTGATGCTGCCCGCCGCGCTGCTCTCCGGCGCCGGCATGGCCGTCTTCGCTCTCGTCGGCATCGCGCCCCTGCCCGTCGCCTACGCCGCGACGGCCGTCGCCGGGCTGTTCACCCCGCCTCTGGAGGGGGGCCTGCGGGCCCTGTGGCCCAGCGTCCTGAAGCGGCCCGACCGGGTGCACGCCGCCTACGCGCTCGACGCGGTCGCCCAGGAGGTGATGTTCACCCTCGGTCCGCTGGCCGTCACCGTGCTGGTGGCCGTCTGGAACGAGGCCGCCGCCCTGCTGGTCGTCAACGCCCTGGGGGTCCTCGGCGCCCTGTCCGTGGTGGTCTCGCCGCCCTCCCGCCGGTGGCGCTCGGCCCCGCGCGAGGCGCACTGGCTGGGCGCCCTGCGCTCGGGCGGCCTGCTGGCCCTGTTCGGCGCGTTCTTCTTCGTCGGCCTCGCCCTCGGAACGATCTCGGTGGCCGCGGTCGCCTACGCCGACGCCCACGGGGACAGCCTGATCTCCACCCACCTGCTCTCGGCGCTGGGAGCGGGCGCCCTCGTCGGCGGCCTGGTCTACGGTGGACGGGAGTGGCCGGGGGAGCCGGAGACGCGGCTGCGCGCGCTGGTGGCCGCCCTGGCGGTGGGCTACCTGCCGCTGGTGCTGGTCCCCGGGCCGGCGGCGATGACCGTCCTGGCCGGGGTCGCCGGCCTCTTCCTGGCCCCCTCGATCGCCTGCGCCTTCGTCGTCGTGGACCGGCACGCGCCGACGGGCACGGTCACCGAGGCGTTCTCCTGGCTGGTGACCGCCTTCGGCGTCGGCGCGTCGGCGGGCACGGCCGTGGTCGGCCCGGTCATCGAGTGGGGCGGCCCGGCGGCGGGCTTCTCCGTCGCCGGCGCGGGCGGCTTCACCGCCCTGCTCGTGCTGTCGGCCACCCGCCGCGTCCTGGCGGCCCCCGCCTCCGCCGCGGGAGCCGTCGCCCGGGTGAAAAGTGATCGGAACGAGAGCGCCGAACCCGGTTTCACGACCGGCCATCGGGCGTAAAGTTCCATCGTGACTCCGCTCCCCGTGCCAGGAAGGGGGCCTTCGACCCGGGGTCGCGGTCCGGCTCGAACCGATCCCTCGCGGGGACTGACGTAAATCACCACGAACCAGGGAATGAACTTCTCCACCGGCCGAAACCGGGTAGTTCCCTCGTTAGGAGTCTGATGGACCGCCGAATCTTCGGGCTGGAGAACGAGTACGGCGTCACGTGTACGTTCCGGGGACAGCGGCGCCTGTCTCCTGACGAGGTGGCGCGGTACCTCTTCCGCCGTGTCGTGTCATGGGGCCGCAGCAGCAACGTCTTCCTCCGCAACGGCGCACGCCTCTACCTGGACGTGGGCTCGCACCCGGAGTACGCCACTCCGGAATGCGACAACGTGATCGAACTGGTCACCCACGACAAGGCGGGCGAGCGCATCCTCGAAGGTCTCCTCGTCGACGCCGAGCGCCGCCTGCACGAGGAGGGCATCGCGGGCGACGTCTACCTGTTCAAGAACAACACCGACTCGGCGGGCAACTCCTACGGCTGCCACGAGAACTACCTGGTGGCCCGGCACGGGGAGTTCTCGCGCCTGGCGGACGTCCTCATCCCGTTCCTCGTCACCCGGCAGCTCATCTGCGGCGCCGGCAAGGTGCTCCAGACCCCGCGCGGCGCGGTCTACTGCGTCAGCCAGCGCGCCGAGCACATCTGGGAGGGCGTCAGCTCCGCGACCACCCGCTCCCGGCCGATCATCAACACCCGCGACGAACCGCACGCCGACGCCGAGCGCTACCGGCGCCTGCACGTCATCGTCGGCGACTCCAACATGTCCGAGACGACCATGCTGCTCAAGGTCGGCGCCACCGACCTGGTGCTGCGCATGATCGAGGCGGGCACGGTCATGCGCGACCTCACCCTGGAGAACCCCATCCGGGCGATCCGGGAGGTCAGCCACGACATCACCGGCCAGCGCAAGGTCCGGCTGGCCAACGGGCGCGAGGCCTCGGCACTGGAGGTCCAGCAGGAGTACTACGAGAAGGCCGCCGACTTCTGCGAGCGCCGCGGCATCCGCACCGGCGTGGTGGACCGGGTCCTGGAGCTGTGGGGACGCACCCTGGAGGCGATCCGCACCCAGGAGCTCGACAAGGTCAACACCGAGATCGACTGGGTGATGAAGTACCAGCTCATCGAGCGGTACCGGGCCAAGAACAACATCACCATGTCGCATCCGCGGATCGCCCAGATAGACCTCGCGTACCACGACATCCACCGCCGCCGCGGGCTGTACTACCTGCTGGAGCGCAAGGGGCAGGCGGCCAGGATCTGCAACGACGTGAAGATCTTCGAGGGCAAGTCCGTGCCGCCGCAGACCACCCGCGCCCGGCTGCGCGGCGACTTCATCCGCCGGGCCCAGGAGCAGCGCCGCGACTTCACGGTGGACTGGGTGCACCTGAAGCTGAACGACCAGGCCCAGCGCACGGTGCTGTGCAAGGACCCGTTCCGTTCGGTGGACGAGCGCGTGGAGAAACTGATCGCCGGAATGTGACCCGGGGCGTGGACCGGGAACGAAATCGGTTCTTCCGCGAGTTGTGGGAGGTGGGCCGGGCTGCCCGTAGAGTGGCCGACACGCGCCCGGAACGCCCGGACACCTCCTACACCACGAGTTGGACTGATGCAGCAAAATCCCGGGGCACGTCCCCCACACTCCCGCTCCCTCGGGACGGTCGGCCGCCGCGTCGCCGCGGCCCTGGCCGTACCCGCCCTGCTCTTCACCGCGGCGTGCGGCTCGGGCGACGAGGGTGATTCCCCCGAAGCCGTCACGCAGGTCAGCGGCAAGGTCGGCGAGGAGCCCAAGGTCACCGTTCCGGAGGACGCGGAGGCCCCCGACGAGGCCGCCACGAAGGTCGTGGCCGAGGGCAAGGGCGACACGATGGACGAGGGCGACTTCGTCCGCATGAACGTCCTCATGACCAACAACGGGCAAGAGCTGATCAACACCTGGAAGCAGCAGCCGGAGGGCGCCGGCAAGGGCGACCCCCGGCGCCAGGAGGTCGTCCGGCTCGACGGGGAGCAGCAGGGGCTGCCCGCCCCGGTCATGAACGCCCTGATCGGCGAGCGCACCGGCGGCCGTGTCCTGGTCGAGGGCACCGCCGGGGCGATCATGGGCAAGCAGATCAACCCGCAGCTCGGGATCAACGAGTCGGACAGCATGGTCTGGGTGGTCGACGCCGTCGCCGCCACCAAGGCCGAGGCCAAGGCCGAGGTCAGCGGTGAGCAGGCTCCCGCCGAGGAGGGCATGCCCGCGGTGAAGGCCGGCGAGCGGAAGGCCGCCACCATCACCGTCCCCAAGGGCGAGAAGGCTCCCAAGGAACTCAAGCAGCAGGTGCTGATCGAGGGCGACGGGCCCGAGGTCGAAGCCGGCGAGGGCCTGATCGCCCAGTACACCGGGGTCAAGTGGGAGGACGGCGAGAAGTTCGACTCCTCCTGGGACCACGGGGGCGCCACCGCCTTCCAGATCGGCACGGGCTCGGTCGTCAAGGGCTGGGACCAGGGCCTGGTCGGCAAGAAGGTCGGCGACCGCGTGCTCCTGGTCATCCCGCCGAACCTGGCCTACGCCGACAACCCGCAGTCCGAGCTGGCCCGGAACACCCTGGTGTTCGTCGTGGACATCGTCGGCAAGGTCTGACGGTTCCCGGCGGTCGCCGCGGGGCCGGGTCTGCGAGACTGGCACGGTTGACCGAAAGAACTTCGTAGGAGCAACTTCGTGAGCATCGACAAGCCCGAGATCGACTTCCCGGGCGGCGAGCCCCCGGCGGACCTGGAGATCAAGGACATCTGGGAGGGCGACGGGCCGGTCGCCAAGGCCGGGGACACCGTCTCCGTGCACTACGTGGGTGTCGCCTTCTCCACCGGCGAGGAGTTCGACGCGAGCTGGAACCGCGGCACCCCGCTGCGCTTCCAGCTCGGTGTCGGCCAGGTCATCCCCGGCTGGGACCGGGGCGTCCAGGGCATGAAGGTCGGCGGCCGCCGGCAGCTGACCATCCCGCCGCACCTGGCCTACGGCGACCGGGGCGCCGGCGGCCGGATCAAGCCGGGCGAGACGCTCATCTTCGTCTGCGACCTGGTCTCCGTCTGAGACCTCCGGTCCGAGGGGAGCCGGCGCGAGCCGCACGCCCCGGAGGACGCCGGAAGCCGCGCCAGGGCCCGTGCCGTACGGCACGGGCCCTGGCTTTGTACCAGGCGTCCCCGGAGCGGTACGGTCGACGATCGGGACGAGCACGAGAGAGGGCGTCGATGGCCATTGCCAAGGCCGAGCGGCTGATGAATCTGGCGCTGTGCCTGCTGGGGGCCAGGCGCCCGCTGACCAAGCGCGAACTGCGGGCGTCGATCGAGGCGTACCTGGAGGTCGGGGGAGGACCGGGCCGGGCCGGCGGCGAGGACGCCTTCAACCGGATGTTCGAGCGCGACAAGGACGACCTGCGCGAGCTCGGCATGGTCATCGAGACCGTGGAGAACCTGGACGGCGAGATCGCCTACCAGGCCCGCCGCGACAGCAACCGCCTCCCGCCCATCACCCTGGACGCCGAGGAGGCCGCCGCCCTCACCCTGGCCGCCAAGGTCTGGCAGCAGGCCCGCCTCGCCGGGGCCGCCAGCGGCGCCCTGCAGAAGCTGCGCGCCGCCGGGATGCCGCTGACCGACACCGACGACGCCGGCGACCCCTACGGCGGCCACAGCGCCCTGGAGCCGCGCATCCCCGCCCGCGAGCCCGCCTTCGAGCCGTTGATGCTCGCGTGCCGGGACCGGCGTCCGGTCACCTTCGCGTACCGCAAGTCCAACGCCGCCCACCCCGAGACCCGGCACGTCGAGCCGTGGACGCTGGAGTGCTGGCGCGGCCACTGGTACCTGGCGGGCTTCGACCGCGACCGGGGGGCCGAGCGCGTCTTCCGGCTGTCCCGCATCACCGGCCCGGTCCGCTCCCGCGCCGGGTCCTACACCGCCGAGGTGCCCGACCACGTCACCGTGCGCGAGACCGTGGAGCGCTGGGCCGGGGAGATCGCCACCGCCACCGCCCGCATCAGGCTCAGGCAGGGCGCCGGCTACCCGCTGCGGGCCCGGGCCACGGAGGTGAGGGACGTCGGGGACGGCTGGGACGAGCTGGAGATCCCCTACGGCCACGGGCTGGACGCCTGGCTCGTGGAGTTCGGACCGGACGTGATCGTGCTGGAGCCCGCCGAGCTGCGGGCCGACGTGGTGGACCGGCTGCGCGCCGTCGCCAAGGGTTGAGGAGGGGACCACCGACATGGCCGGCAACGCCATCGACCAGACCCGCCGGATGCTGTCCCTGGTGACGTACCTGCGCGAACGCCCCGGCGCCCGCGTGGAGGACGTCGCCCGCGCCTTCGGCATCACCACCGACGAACTGATCTCCGACCTCCACGTCCTGCCGATGTGCGGCACCAGCTTCCGCGGCGGCGACCTGCTCGACATCGACACCGACGGCGAGCGGATCTGGTGGCACAACGCCGACGCGGTCGGCTCCGGCACCGGCGAGCCGCTGCGGCTCGCCGCCGACGAGGCCACCGCCCTGCTGGTCGCGGCCCGGGCCGTCGCCACCCTGCCGGGGCTGCGCGAGAGCGACCGCGAGGCGCTCCAGCGCGCCACCGCCAAGATCGAGGCGGCGGCCGGCGAGAGCGCCGGGGCCAGCTCCCGGCTGTCGGTGACCTTCGAGTCCGAGGGCGGGGTCTTCGCGGACGTGGACCGGGCCATCGCCGAGCGGCGGCGGCTGTGGATCCGCTACTACTCGCCGGCGCGCGACGAGCTCACCGAGCGCGAGATCGACCCGATCCGGCTGTTCGCCGTCGGCCACACCTACGTCGAGGCGTGGTGCCGCCTGTCCGAGGCGCGCCGCACCTTCCGGCTGGACCGGGTGGCCGAGATCAAGCTGCTCGACGAGCCCTCCGACCCGCCGCCGGTCGAGCTGCGCGACCTGTCCGAGGGGCTGGTCCAGCCCTCCGCCACGGACCCCGAGGTGGTGGTCGAGGTGGGGCCGGGCGGACGCTGGGTCGCCGAGTACTACCCGCACGACAGCGCCGAGGAACTTCCCGAGGGGGGCCTGCGCATCACCCTGCGCACCCCCGACCCGGCCTCCCTGAAGCGCCTGGCCCTGCGGCTGGGGCGCGACGGCCGGATCGTCTCGCCCCAGGAGCTGGCCGACAGCGCCCGCGACGCGGCGCGGGCGGCCCTGGCGGCGTACGGGGACTGACTCCGGGGGAGGGGCCCGGGGCCGGCGGAACCGGTTCGTCCACTACGCTCGCCCCATGGCCTGGCCGATGATCTTCCTCACCCTCGCCTTCTGCGGAATCGCCGTGCTCGGCGTGCTCGCCGTACGGGTCGGACTGGAGGTGCGGCGCCTCGCCCGCGCGGTGGGCGACGGCTGCGAGCGCCTCGCCCGCGCCGCCGAGGACCTGGAGCGGGCCGCGACCCCGACGGCCGCACGGGCGGGGCGGACCAAGCGCTGACCGTCCGGTCCCCGCCGCGGACGCGCCCGGCGGAACACCGCGGCCGGCGCGCTCTCCATACCCGGGCGCCGGGGCGGTACTCTTCAAAATGACGTGAGGGCGGCGACCGTGGTCGGCACCGGGATGACGCAGAGGCATTGCCCCCTGTTCACCCCTCAGGGTTACGATCGCTGCCAGCGCACCAGCACGAGGAGCCCGTCCGCATCAGTAGGGCAGGCACGGACACCGCCGCCCCGGCGAGAAGGTAGTGGCACATGATCGGCAATCTGAGGCCCATGGAGATCGTTCTGATTCTCCTCGTCATCCTGCTGCTGTTCGGCGCCAAGAAGCTCCCCGACATGGCCCGTTCGCTCGGCAAGTCGGCCCGCATCCTCAAGAGCGAGGCCAAGGCGATGAAGAAGGAGAGCGAGGACGAGGCCACCGCCCGGCAGGACACCTCGGCCCAGCAGTCCGCGCCCAAGACCATCCAGGCCGCGCCCGGCGACGTGACCAGCTCCCGCCCGGTGACCGAGCCCAACCAGCAGGCCGGCAAGAACTGACCCGAGCCGGTACCGACACCGCTCGCACATCCCAAGACCGCTGACACCGAGGACGTGGGTTGCTCAAGTCCGCCCGTAAACAGGGGAAGCCGCAGAGGGATCCGGAAGGGCGCATGCCGCTCGCGGAACACCTGCGGGAGCTGCGCAACCGCCTGATGAAGTCGGTGCTGGCCATCCTGGCCGTCACCGTGGTCGCGATGCTCTACTACAAGGAGATCGCCGACTTCATCACCGAGCCCGTCCGTGAGTCCGTCGGCTGCACCCAGGGCTTCGGCCGGGCGGCGGAGAAGGGCGAGGCCTGCGCCGAGATCACGGTCAACGGCCTGATCGCGCCCTTCACGATCATGCTCAAGGTGTCGCTCACCACCGGTGTGGTGCTCGCCTCCCCGGTGTGGCTCTACCAGCTGTGGGCCTTCCTCGCGCCCGGCCTCCACAGCCACGAGAAGAAGTACGCGCGGGCCTTCGTCGGCGCCGGTGTGCCGCTCTTCCTCGGCGGCGCCTACCTCTCGTACCTCACACTGCCCGCCGCCGCCAAGACCCTCATCGGCTTCACCCCCGAGGCCGCCGGCAACCTCATCCCGCTGGACGACTTCCTCGACATCGTCACGCGGCTCGTCATCGTCTTCGGGCTGGCCTTCGAGCTGCCGCTGCTGCTGGTGATGCTGAACTTCGGCGGCATCGTCACCGGGCGCAAGCTGCTGGGCTGGTGGCGGATCATGGTGGTGTGCATCACGCTCTTCGCCGCCGTCGCCACCCCGACCGGTGACCCGCTGACCATGGGCGCCCTGGCCCTGCCGATCGTGCTGTTGTACTTCGCCGCCGTCGGGGTCTGTCTCGTCAACGACCGCCGCCGCAGGCGCAAGGACCCCTACGCCGGGCTGAGCGACGACGAGGCGTCCCCGCTCGACCACACTCCGGAGGCGGTCGGCGCGATCGAGCCCGTCGAGGCCCCCGCGGCGCTGCCCGAGAGCTCCTCCGACGACGGTCCGACCAGGCGGAACGGTTACGACGACGCCACCTGAGTCGGTATCGTCCGCGCGTGACCAGCGAGATCACCCTCTTCGTCAACCCCACCGCCGGCCGTGGCCGCGGCGCGCACGCCGCCCAGCCCGCCGCCCGCGCCCTGCGGGAGGCGGGCTTCGCCGTGCGGACGGTCGTCGGCGTCACCGCCGACGACGCGCTGGAGCGGGCGCGGGAGGCCGTCCGCGGCGGCACCGGCGCCCTGATCGCCGTCGGCGGGGACGGCATGGCCTCCCTCGCCCTCCAGGCGGTGGCGGGGACACGGACCCCGCTGGGCGTGGTCGCGGTCGGCACCGGCAACGACATCGCCCGCGCCCTGGACCTGCCGATCCGCGATCCGGCCGGTGCCGGCCGGGTGATCGCCGAGGCCCTCAAGGCCGGACACGAGAGGACCGTCGACCTCGGCCGCGTCGGCGGGCGCTGGTTCGGCAGCGTGCTCGCCTCGGGCTTCGACTCCCGCGTCAACGACCGCGGCAACCGCATGCGCCGGCCCGCCGGCCGGCTCCGCTACGACCTCGCGATGCTGGTCGAGCTGGCCTCCCTGCGCCCCATCCCCTACCGCCTCGCCTTCGAGGACGGGCCGGCGCGCGAGATCGAGGCCACCCTGGTCGCGGTCGGCAACGGGCCCTCCTACGGCGGGGGGATGCGGATCTGCTCCGGCGCCCGGCTGGACGACGGGCTGCTGGACGTCACCGTGGTGGGGAAGTGCAGCCGCACCACCCTGCTGCGGGTCTTCCCGCGCGTCTACTCCGGCACCCACCTCGACCACCCCGCGGTGACCGTGCACCGGGTGGCGAAGGTCACCCTGGAGGCACCCGGAGTGACCGGCTACGCCGACGGCGAGCCGCTGGGCCGCCTGCCGCTGACGGCCGAGGCGGTGCCCCGGGCCGTGCGGGTGCTCACCGCGCCGCGGGCCGGCGTCCCGTGAAGATCGGCTGTTGTGTCGGTGCCGGCCGGTAGGCTCGTAAATACGATGACCGAGGACATGTCCCCCGCAGAGCGTTACGCCGCCGCTCGGAAACGCGCCGCCGAACAGGCCACCGCTCTGGCTCCCTTCCGCGAGATGTACGACTTCGAGCTGGACCCGTTCCAGATCGAGGCGTGCAAGGCCCTGGAGGCCGGGAAGGGCGTGCTGGTCGCCGCGCCCACCGGCTCCGGCAAGACGATCGTGGGCGAGTTCGCCGTCCACCTGGCCCTCTCCCAGGGCCGCAAGTGCTTCTACACCACGCCCATCAAGGCGCTGTCCAACCAGAAGTACAACGACCTGGTCAAACGCTACGGCGTGGAGCGGGTCGGCCTGCTGACGGGCGACAACAGCATCAACTCCGACGCGCCGGTGGTCGTGATGACCACCGAGGTGCTGCGGAACATGCTCTACGCCGGATCCCAGGCCCTGAGCGGCCTGGGATACGTGGTGATGGACGAGGTCCACTACCTCTCCGACCGCTTCCGCGGCGCCGTCTGGGAGGAGGTCATCATCCACCTCCCCGACTCGGTGACCCTGGTGTCCCTCTCCGCGACCGTCTCCAACGCCGAGGAGTTCGGCGACTGGCTGGACACCGTCCGCGGCGACACCGAGGTGATCGTCTCCGAACACCGGCCCGTGCCCCTGTGGCAGCACGTCCTGGCCGGACGGCGGATGTACGACCTGTTCGAGGAGAGGAACGGCCGGCGCGAGGTCAACCCGGACCTGGTGCGCATGGCGCAGCTGGAGAACAGCCGCCTGCCGGCCTTCCGCGACCGCCGCCGGGGGCGGCTGGTGCGCGAGGCCGACCGGGAGCGCGAGCGGCGCCAGCGCAGCCGGATCTGGACGCCCAGCCGCCCCGAGGTGATCGAGAAGCTGGACTCCGAGGGACTGCTGCCCGCGATCACCTTCATCTTCAGCCGCGCCGGCTGCGAGGCGGCCGTCCAGCAGTGCCTGTACGCCGGGCTGCGGCTGAACACCGCGGAGCAGCGGGCCCGGGTGCGCGAGATCGTGGAGGAGCGCACCGCCTCCATCCCCGACGAGGACCTCCACGTCCTGGGCTACTTCGAGTGGCTGGAGGGCCTGGAGCGGGGCATCGCCGCGCACCACGCGGGCATGCTGCCCACCTTCAAGGAGGTCGTCGAGGAGCTGTTCGTGCGCGGCCTGGTCAAGGCCGTCTTCGCCACCGAGACCCTGGCGCTGGGCATCAACATGCCCGCCCGGTCGGTGGTCCTGGAGAAGCTGGTCAAGTGGAACGGCGAGCAGCACGTCGACATCACCCCCGGCGAGTACACCCAGCTCACCGGGCGCGCCGGGCGGCGCGGCATCGACGTCGAGGGACACGCGGTGGTGCTGTGGCAGCGCGGCATGGACCCGGGCGCCCTGGCCGGACTCGCCGGCACCCGCACCTACCCGCTGCGCTCCTCCTTCCGGCCGTCGTACAACATGGCGGTCAACCTGGTCTCGCAGTTCGGGCGGCACCGCTCGCGCGAGCTGCTGGAGACCTCCTTCGCGCAGTTCCAGGCCGACCGCGCGGTCGTCGGGATCTCCCGCAGGGTGCAGCGCAACGAGGAGGGCCTGGAGGGCTACCGCGAGGCGATGACCTGCCACCTCGGCGACTTCGAGGAGTACGCGCGGCTGCGCCGCGAGTTGAAGGACCGCGAGACCGAACTGGCCCGCCAGGGCGCCCTCCAGCGGCGCGCCGCGGCGGCCGACTCCCTGGAGAAGCTCCGGCCGGGCGACGTGATCCACGTGCCCACCGGCAAGTTCGCGGGGCTGGCACTGGTGCTGGACCCGGGCGTTCCGGCCGGGCGCAGCCCCGGCGGCCGGGGCTGGGACCACGGCGACGGTCCGCGCCCGCTGGTGCTCACCGCCGAACGGCAGGTCAAACGCCTGGCCTCCGCGGACTTCCCCGTGCCCGTCGAGCCGCTGGAGCGGATGCGGATCCCCAAGTCCTTCAATCCGCGCAGCCCGCAGTCCCGCCGCGACCTGGCCTCCGCGCTGCGGACGAAGGCCGGTCACCACGAGCCCGCGCGCAACCGCCGCAGGCAGCGCTCGGCGGCGGCCGACGACACCGAGATCGCCCGGCTGCGCAAGGCCATCCGCGCCCACCCCTGCCACGGCTGCGACCAGCGCGAGGACCACGCCCGCTGGGCCGAGCGCTACCACCGCCTCAAGCGCGACACCCGCCAACTGGAGCGCCGCATCGAAGGCCGGACGAACACCATCGCCCGCACCTTCGACCGGGTCTGCGGCGTGCTCTCCGACCTCGGCTACCTGCGCGGCGACGAGGTCACCGAGGACGGCAGGCGGCTGGCCCGGCTCTACGGCGAACTGGACCTGCTGGCGAGCGAGTGCCTGCGCGAGGGCGTCTGGGAGGGGCTGTCCCCGACCGAACTGGCCGCCTGCGCCTCGGCCCTGGTCTACGAGTCCCGCAACGTCGACGACGCGCTGCCGCCCACCCTCCCCGGGGGGAAGGCCAGGCACGCGCTCGGCGAGATGGTCCGCATCTGGGGCCGGCTGGACGCGCTGGAGGAGGAGCACCGGATCAACCAGGCCGAGGGCGTCGGCCAGCGCGAGCCCGACCTCGGCTTCGCCTGGGCCGCCCACCGCTGGGCGGAGGGCGACGGCCTGGACAAGGTGCTGCGCGAGACCGACATGCCCGCCGGCGACTTCGTGCGCTGGTGCAAGCAACTCGTCGACGTCCTCGGCCAGATCGCCGCGGCGGCTCCGGAGGGCGGCACGGTCGCGCGCAACGCCCGCCGGGCGGTCGACAAGCTGCTGCGCGGCGTGGTGGCGTACAGCTCCGTCGGCTGACGGCCCCCGACCGGACGGAACTCCCGGCCCGGCACGCGGTGTTGACCGCGTGCCGGGCCGCGGGCATGTTCAGGCGTGCGTCAACTGCCGGGCACACGAGGGTCGTTCGGACCCGGCAGGCTCCTGGCACGTTCCACCGTGTCCCCCCGCGGGCCCGCGCCCGCCACCACGGGAGGTCGATGTGCGCACCCCGAACAGGTTCCGGCTCCGCCGCCCGGTCCCCGCCGCGATCGCGCTCGCCGCCGTCGCGGCTCTGCTGTCGGCGTTGTCGGCGTCGTCGGCGGCCGAGGCCCGGCCCGGCGCCCCCGCCGGAGAGCCGAGGATCAACCAGATCCAGGTGATGGCCACGCACAACAGCTACCACCGCGAGGTCTCCTTCGCCGAGCAGAAGGTCATGGAGCGGTACGACCCGAACTTCGGCACCCTGCTGTACAGCCACGCCTCGCTGCCGGCGCAGTTCGCCGAGCAGCGCGTCCGCGGCATCGAGCTGGACGTCTTCCCCGACCCCGAGGGCGGCCTCTACGCCGACCCCCTGGTCCGTGAGGAGGCGGGCCTGCCCGCGCCCACCGACCCCGCCTGGCGGACGCCCGGCTTCAAGGTGCTGCACTGGGCCGACTTCGACCAGGAGACCAGCTGCGTCACCCTGCGGACGTGCCTCACCCAGGTCAGGGACTGGTCGCGGCGGAACCCCGGCCACGTCACCGTGCCGATCCTGCTGGAGCTGAAGCGGACCGACCCGCGGCTGGAGGAGAGGGGCGGGGCGAAGAGCCCGCCGTGGGACACCGCGATGCTCGACGCGCTGGACGCGGAGATCCGCACCGTCTTCGGCGACGAGGCCACCATCACCCCCGACGACGTCCGCCGCCGGGGCGAGACCCTGGAGCAGTCCGTGCTCCGCCACGGCTGGCCCACCCTGGCCGCCTCCCGCGGCACGGTGATGTTCCTGATGGACAACGACGACCGGACCCTCCAGGACGCCTACCGGGCCGGGGGCCGCGAGAGCCTCCAGGGGCGGGTGCTGTTCACCGACTCCCGCCCCGGGCGCCCGGACGCCGCCTTCGTGAAGTGGAACGACCCCACCGGGGAGAACCGGGCCGTCATCGAGGACCTGGTGGCACGCGGCTACTACGTCCGCACCCGCTCCGACGTGCCGCTGGACCAGGCGGCGTCGGGGGACACGAGCCGGTTGCGGGCGGCGCTGGAATCCGGCGCCCAGATGGTGAGCACCGACTTCCCCGCGCCGGGGATGGCGGCGCGGTACGGCTCCGACTACGTCGCGCGGCTGCCGGGAGGCGCCACCGCCCGCTGCAACCCGGTCAGCGCTCCGCCGCGCTGCCCGACGGGACGGCTGGAACGCTGACGCCGGACGCCTCCGGCGCCCCCTCCTGCTCCGCCTCCACCCGTGCGTTCCACTCCCGCTTCGACGCCTGCCAGCCGTCCTCGTCGTGGCCCAGACGCCAGTAGCCGGAGACGGACAGCCGCTCGCGCGGCACCCCCCGCTCGACGCGCAGGTGGCGGCGGAGCTCCTTCACCCAGCCCGCCTCGCCGTGGACGAACGCCTGCACGTCGCCGGGCGGGAAGTCCAGCGCGCGCACCGCCTCGACCAGCCGGTCGCCGATCCGCGCGGCGCCGCGGTGCAGCCACCGCAGGTCCGCCGTCGGGGGCAGGGACAGCGCCAGCTCCTCCTCCGGGCCGGCGACCTCGACGAACGCGTGCACCAACGCCCCGTCGGGCATCGCCTCCAGCGAGGCGGCGACGGCGGGCAGCGCGCTCTCGTCGGCCACGAGCAGGTGCCAGTCGGCCTCCGGATCGGGGCGGTAGGCGCCGCCGGGCCCGAGGAAGAGGACCTCCTCGCCCGGCTCGGCGCGCATCGCCCAGGGCCCGGCCAGGCCCTCGTCGCCGTGCACGGCGAAGTCCAGGGTCAGCTCGCACGCCCGCGGGTCCCAGGCGCGCACGGTGTAGGTGCGGGTGACGGGCCACTGGTGACGCGGAAGGCTCGCGCGGATGGCGGTGAGGTCGAACGGCTCGGGGTACCGCACGCCCTCGGCCGGGAACAGCAGCTTGACGTAGTGGTCGGTGTACGCGCCCGCCGGGAAACCGGCGAGGCTCTCACCACCGAGCACCACGCGGACCATCCGGGGACTCAGGTACCGCTTGCGCACCACTCGGGCCCGATTCAGGCGCGGTGCACGACGGGCCGGACGCTCTGCCACGGGACTCCTCGACAGGTTGGGTTAGGTATGCCTAACCCAACCTACCCGATGGAGTCGGCTCTCACGCGGCCAAGGCGTCCAGCAGCCGCCGCAACGAGCCGCCCAGCCCCCACCGCTCGGCCAGCTCCTCCAGCTCCTGGGCGTGGAGGGGCTCGGTCGGCAGCGTCGGGTCGAAATCCGGCAGCGGCACGTCGTCCGCGACCCGCACGACCTTCGGCGCCACGGCGAGGTACTCCCGCGCCGCGTCCAGCTTCCCGCGCTGGGCGGGGGTGAGGCCGGAGGAGGGGTCGTCGACGGCGGCGAGGATGCCGTCGAGGTCCTTGTGGGCCTCCAGCAGCCGGGCCGCGGTCTTCTCGCCGACCCCGGGGACGCCCGGGAGGCCGTCGCTGGGGTCGCCGCGCAGCAGCGCCAGATCCGCGTACGCCGCCCCGCTCGCCACGCCGTACTTCTCGCGCAGGGCCGCCTCGTCGACGACCGTGAGGTCGCCCATGCCCTTGACCGGGTAGAGCACCCGCACCCCGCGCGCGTCGTCGACGAGCTGGAACAGGTCGCGGTCGCCGGTGACGACGTCCACGGGGCCGCCGGCGCGCCGCACGAGGGTGCCGATGACGTCGTCGGCCTCGTAGCCGGCCGAGCCGACGCGGGCGATGCCGACCGCGTCCAGCACCTCCTCGATCACCGGGATCTGCGGGGCGAGGGTGTCGGGCGTCTCCTCCGCGTCCGGACCCTCGTCCGTCTCCTCGGCCACCCGGTGCGCCTTGTAGGAGGGGACCAGCTCCACCCGCCACGCGGGCCGCCAGTCGTGGTCCATGCACGCCACCAGGTCGTCCGGGCGGTGGTCGCGCACCAGCCGGGCGACGAAGTCCAGCAGCCCGCGCACCGCGTTGACCGGGGTGCCGTCGGGGGCCCGCACCGACTCCGGAACCCCGAAATAGGCGCGGTAGTAGAGGGACGCGGTGTCGAGCAGCAGGCACTTTCGCGGCGTGGTCATGGGGACATCATGGCCGACCCGACCGACAGCGGCCCCGGTACGGCGGCGCGGTGACCGCCACCGGCCGCCGCGCCGCGCGCCGCTCCGCGGCGTCGACCAGCGCGCGCATCACCCGCACGTCCTCGCCGGTGTCCGCCTCCGGATGCCACTGCACCCCCAGCGTCCAACCCGCCGCGCCCGGCAGCTCGACCGCCTCGACGGTGCCGTCGTCGGCGTGGGCACACGCGACCAGCCCGTCGCCGAGCCGGCCCACGGCCTGGTGGTGGTAGGTCGGCACCACCACGCCCCGGGCGTCCTCCCCGCCCAGCACCCGGGCCGACTCCGTGCCCGGCACCGGGGTGACGGTGTGCGTGCCGAAGACGCCGTCCGGCCCCTTGTGGCCCTCCAGGTGCTGGACCAGTGTGCCGCCCAGGGCGACGTTGAGCAGCTGCATCCCGCGGCAGATCCCCAGCAGCGGCAGCCCGGCGGCCAGCGCCGCGTCGATCAGGGCGAGCTCCCAGGCGTCCCGCTCCCGCGCGGGCGGCCCGGTCTCCGGATGCGGCGCGGCCCCGTACCGCACCGGCTCCACGTCCGGGCCGCCCGCGATCACCAGGCCGTCCAGTCGGGCCACCGCCGCCGCGGCGGCGCCGGGAGTGTCGTCCGGCGGCAGCAGCGCGGCCAGGGCGCCCGCGCGCTGGACCAGCCGGTGGTACCCGGCGGGCAGCAGCGCGGCGGGCTGTCGCCACACCCCCCACCGGACGGAGGGCTCCAGATAGGTGCTGACACCGATGAGCGGGGTGGGCACGGAAACCTCCTGGGTGTCGGGTGTGCGGTCCGTCGGGCGTCCCTCGGTCGCGTTCCGGACCCTGCCTCCGTCCTCGCCGGCGCCGCGCGCTCCTCCTCCGGCGCGGCGCCGGCGGGAAGGTTAAGGATGCCACCGGGCGTGCGGCGGGGCCGGCGCAGTCCTCCCGGTCCGGGCGCCGGGCCGAAGCCGGCGGCGTCGATCGCGCCGGGCACGGTTGCGGCGTGGTCCCACCCCGCGTGGCGGACGAGGGCGATCGGACGCCGTCGGTCATGGGCCGCTCCCGCCCCGAGGATGCCGTGGAACATGCCGTAAAGGTGTGACCGCACACCTTTGCGGTTTCCGAGGCGCCGCGCAACCCCCGTGCGGGAGGAGCGCGGTGCGGACGCGGGGGCGCGCGGCCGGACCGGGGCCGGATCGGGGTCGGCCGGGGTCAGGCCAGGAAGCCGCGCAGCAGCGCCGCCGTCCCCGCGCAGTGCTCGCGCATCACCGCGCGCGCCCCCTCCTCGTCGCCCTCCAGCACCGCCTCGACCAGCGCGGCGTGCTGCCGCTGGGAGTGCTCCAGGTTCCGCACCAGCAGCGGGATGCGGTCCAGCAGGTCGTTGAGGTCCGCCCGCACCGCCGCGTACTGGGTCGCCAGCGTCGGCGAGCCGGACAGCTCGGCCAGGGTCAGGTGCAGCAGCGTGTCCCGCCGCCGGTAGTCGGCCGGGGGCGCGTCGCCGGTGGCGGCCAGGGCGTCGCGCAGTCGCCGCGCCCGCTCGCCGGTCGGCCTCTCGGCGGCGCACAACCCGGCCGCGCCCACCTCCAGCACCTCCCGGAAGCGCAGGGTGTCCTCCACCTCCGCCCGGCTCGGTTCCGCCGGCCGGCGCGACCGGCCGGCCGCGCCGGCCGGTCCTCCGGGGTACCGCACGAACGTGCCGCCGTAGCGTCCGCGCCGGCTCTCCACCAGGCCCTCGTCCTGGAGCACCCGCAGCACGTCCCGCAGCGTCACCCGGCTGATGCCCAACCGTTCGGCCAGCTCCCGCTCGGCGGGCAGGCGTCCGCCGTGGGGCACCAGGCCGAGCCGGATGACCCGGAGTATCCGCTCCAGCGCCTCCTCGAAGCCGTTGCCCGCCCGCACCGGCCGCAGGACGCGCGCCAGCCGGTCCGGGCCCGTCTCGGACGCGGCCGGCTCCGGCGAGACGTCCGTACCGCTCGGCGAGTCGTTCATGGCATCCGCTTCCCAATCAAAGGTATCGGTGAATACCTTATGACCCAGGCTCCCGACAGGAGGTCTCCCGTGGCAGACCGCAGACCCCCGCTCACGGTCGAGGAACTCCGGCGGCGCGTGGCCGCGGGGGAGATCGACACCGTCGTCCTCGCCTTCACCGACATGCAGGGCAGACTCCAGGGCAAGCGGTTCGCCGCCCGTTTCTTCCTCGACGAGGTGCTCGAACACGGCACCGAGGGCTGCAACTACCTGCTGGCCGTGGACGCCGACATGAACACCGTCGACGGCTACGCCATGTCCTCCTGGGAGAAGGGCTACGGCGACTTCGCCCTGCACGGCGACCCCGTCACGCTCCGCCCGACCCCCTGGACCCCGGGCACCGCGCTGATCATCGCCGACCTGGCCTGGCACGACGGCTCGCCCGTGGCCGCCTCGCCGCGCCAGGTGCTGCGCCGCCAGCTCGACCGGCTCGCCGAGCGCGGCTGGACGGCGTACGCGGGCACCGAGCTGGAGTTCATCGTCTTCCGCGACACCTACGAGTCGGCCTGGGAACGCGGCTACCGCGGACTGACCCCGGCCAACCTGTACAACGTCGACTACTCCGTCCTCGGCACCGGCCGCGTCGAGCCCCTGCTGCGCCGCATCCGCAACGAGATGGGCGCCGCCGGGATGACGGTGGAGTCGGCCAAGGGCGAGTGCAACCTCGGCCAGCACGAGATCGCCTTCCGCTACGCCGACGCGCTGACCACCTGCGACCAGCACTCCGTCTACAAGACCGGCGCCAAGGAGATCGCCGCCCAGGAGGGGATGGCGCTCACCTTCATGGCCAAGTACGACGAGCGCGAGGGCAACTCCTGCCACATCCACCTCTCGCTGCGCGACGCCGACGGGCGGCCGGTCCTGGCCGACGACGGAGCCCCCCACGGCATGTCGCCGCTGATGCGGCACTTCCTGGCCGGCCAGCTCGCCGCACTGCGCGAGTTCACCCTGCTCCACGCGCCCAACATCAACTCCTACAAGCGCTTCCGCCCCGGCTCCTTCGCCCCCACCGCCGTCGCCTGGGGGCCGGACAACCGCACCTGCGCCCTGCGGGTCGTCGGCCACGGCGCCTCCCTCCGGCTGGAGAACCGCCTCCCCGGCGGGGACGTCAACCCCTACCTGGCCGTCGCGGGCATGGTCGCGGCCGGCCTGTACGGCATCGACCGCGGACTGCAACTCCCCGAGCCCTGCACCGGGAACGCCTACACCGCCGGGGCCGAACGCGTGCCCGCCACCCTGCGCGAGGCCGCCGAGCTGTGGCGGGGCAGCCGGCTCGCGCGGGACGCCTTCGGCGACGAGGTGGTCGAGCACTACACGAACATGGCCCGCGTCGAGCAGGAGGCGTACGACACGGCCGTCACCGACTGGGAGCGCTACCGCTCCTTCGAGCGCATGTGAGGGACGCGACCTTGCCCGACAGCCCGACCGACACCGCGACCGACACCGCGACCGACAGCCCCACCGACACCGACACCGTGACCGCGACCGCGCTCGAAGCGGAGTACGCGCACGAGCACGACGTGGTGAACCCGGCCACCGAGGAGGTGATCGCCACCGTCCCCGCCACCACGCCCGCCGAGGTCGACGCGGCCGTCCGCCGGGCCGCCGCCGCGCAGGAGCGCTGGGCGGCCCTCGCCCCCGGCGACCGCGCCCGGCTGCTGCGCCGCTTCGCCGACGCCGTCGACGACCACCTGGAGGAACTCGCCGGCCTGGAGGTCCGCGAGGCCGGCCATCCGGTGAACAACGCCCGCTGGGAGGCGGGCAACGTCCGGGACCTGCTGGAGTACGCCGCCGGGGGAGTGGAGAGGCTGACGGGCCGGCAGATCCCGGTGCCCGGCGGCGTCGACGTCACCTTCGCCGAACCGCTGGGGACCGTCGCCGTCATCGCCCCCTGGAACTTCCCCATGCCCATCGCCGCCTGGGGCACCGCCCCCGCGCTGGCCGCGGGCAACGCCGTCCTCCTCAAACCCGCCGAGACCACCCCGCTCACCGCGCTCAGGCTCGCCGAACTCGCCCTGGCGGCGGGCCTCCCCGAGCACCTGTTCCAGGTGCTGCCCGGCGCGGGGCCGGTCACGGGCACCGCGCTGGTGGAGCACCCCGGGGTCGCCAAGGTCGTCTTCACCGGGTCGACGGCCGTCGGCAAGGAGATCATGGCCCGGTGCGCCGCGCGGGTGAAGCGCGTGACGCTCGAACTCGGCGGCAAGAGCCCCAACATCGTCTTCGCCGACGCCGACGTCGAGCGCGCCGCGGCCGCCGCCCCCGCCTCCTTCCTGGACAACACCGGACAGGACTGCTGCGCCCGCAGCCGCGTCCTCGTCCAGCGCCCGGTCCTCGACCGCTTCCTGGAACTGCTGGAACCGGCCGTCAAGGCGTTCACCGTCGGCGACCCGGCCGACCCCGCGACGATGATGGGCCCGCTGATCTCCGCCGCCCACCGCGAGCGGGTCCGCTCCCACGTCCCCGAGGACGCCCCCGCCGCCATCCGCGGCGAGGTGCCCCCCGGCCCCGGCTACTGGTACCCCGCGACCGTGCTCACCCCCGAACGGGCGGACGACCCCGTGGCCGTGGAGGAGGTCTTCGGCCCCGTCGCCGTCGTCCTCCCCTTCGACGACGAGGCCGACGCCGTCCGGCTGGCCAACGCCACCGACTACGGCCTGTCCGGCTCGGTGTGGACCCGCGACGTCGGCCGCGCCCTGCGCGTGGCGCGCGCCGTCGCCGCGGGCAACCTCTCCGTCAACTCCCACGGCAGCGTGCGCTACTGGACCCCCTTCGGGGGCTACAAGCAGTCCGGCCTCGGCCGCGAACTGGGCCCGGACGCGCTGGCCGCCTTCACCGAGACCAAGAACGTCTTCATCGGCACCGAGGAGCAGCAGTGACCGAATCAGCCGGAGCGGGAACCGCCGGGAACGCGGCGGCGGACGAGACCCCCGTGTGCCGCCGTCTGGTGGGCCGCACCGCCGTCGTCACCGGGGCGGGCAGCGGCATCGGGCTGGCCGGCGCCCGCCGCCTGGCCGCCGAGGGGGCCCGCGTGGTGTGCGCCGACGTCGACCCCGAGCGCGGCAAGGCGGCGGCCGAGGAGATCGGCGGCCTCTACGTCCCCACCGACGTCACCGACCCCGGACAGGTCGAGGCGCTGTTCGCCACGGCGTACGACACCTACGGCTCGGTCGACGTCGCCTTCAACAACGCGGGCATCTCCCCGCCCGACGACGACTCCATCCTCACCACCGAACTCGACGCCTGGCAACGGGTCCAGGAGACCAACCTCACCTCGGTCTACCTGTGCTGCAAGCACGTCCTGCCGTACATGCGCCGCCAGGGCCGGGGCTCCATCGTCAACACCGCCTCCTTCGTGGCCGTGATGGGCGCCGCCACCTCGCAGATCAGCTACACCGCCTCCAAGGGCGGGGTGCTGGCGATGTCCCGCGAACTGGGCGTGCAGTTCGCCCGCGAGGGCATCCGGGTCAACGCCCTGTGCCCGGGCCCGGTCAACACCCCGCTGCTGAAGGAGCTGTTCGCCAAGGACCCCGAGCGCGCCCGACGCCGCCTGGTCCACGTCCCCGTGGGCCGCTTCGCCGAGCCGGAGGAGATCGCCGCGGCCGTCGCCTTCCTGGCCAGCGACGACTCCTCGTTCGTCAACGCCGCCGAGTTCCTGGTCGACGGAGGCATCTCCGGCGCCTACGTGACCCCGCTGTAGCACACCTGTGCCGGCCGGGCCGGATGCCGATACTGTTCACGGCGTGAGCACGACGACACCGCCCGGCTGGTACCCGGACCCCGGGCACACGGGCCCCGGGCCGGCGCCGGACCGCTGGTGGGACGGCTCCGCCTGGACGGAACACACCCGGACGTCCCCGACCGCCCCCGGACCGGCGGCCGTCCTCCCCGACCCGGGAG